>NZ_JBYSYW010000010.1:68322-175110 GCF_058783825.1 Pseudomonas sp. FW305-96 | reverse complement strand
GTGAGAGTAGGTCATCGTCAAGATTCATTTCGCAAAACCCCTATCTGCGCGAGCAGGTAGGGGTTTTGTCTTTGTGCGTTCCGACAAGCCCGCTCCCACGGTATGTTGTTCCTACACGGGATCCGCTTGCTGACAATCACGCAAAAATCCTTTGCTCGTCGGCTACCTCACATCGCCGCGTCACAGGTGCGACAATATTGCCGTCACATTAAGTGACTTCCCCGTACCTACCCTGCGTCAAGGCTTAGGTTCGGGGCAATCCTGGCACCCGGACCGAGCGATGCCAGCGTACCGTGCTGCGCATTTCTGGACTTTCACCGTCCTATTACTTGAGGTTAGAAGCAAGATGGCCAAGGCCGCCGATGTCGTTGTGCAATGCCTGGAAAACGAAGGTGTCGAGTATGTGTTCGGCATTCCCGGTGAGGAAAACCTCGACCTGCTCGAGTCCCTGCGCAAGTCGAAGATCAAGCTGGTACTGACCCGCCACGAGCAATCCGCGGGCTTCATGGCCGCCACCTACGGCCGCCTGACCGGCAAGACCGGCGTCAGCCTGTCGACCCTCGGCCCTGGCGCGACCAACCTGGTGACCGCCAGCGCCTACGCCTACCTGGGCGGCATGCCGATGATGATGATCACCGGCCAGAAGCCGATCAAGAAGTCCAAGCAAGGCCGCTTCCAGATCATCGACGTGTGCGGCATGATGGACCCCATCACCAAGTACACCCACCAGTTCGCCTCGGCCGACAACATTCCTGCGCGCATGCGTGAAGCCTTCCGCCTGGCGGAAGAAGAGAAGCCGGGCGCCGTGCACCTGGAATTGCCGGAAGACATCGCCGCCGAGCAGACCGACGCCCTGCCGATTCCGCGCAGCCTGCACCGTCGCCCGCTGGCCGAGCACGTGGCCATCGAAGCCGCCGTGCAGAAACTGCAGAACGCTCGCAACCCGATCCTGGTGATCGGTGCCGGCGCCAACCGCAAGATGACCGCCAAGGTCCTCAAGCAACTGATCGACAAGACCGGCATCCCGTTCATCACCACCCAGATGGGTAAAGGTGTGGTCGACGAGCGTCACCCGCGCTTCCTGGGTAACGCCGCGCTGTCCTCCGGTGACTTCGTTCACCGCGCCGTCGAAGCCGCCGACCTGATTGTCAACATCGGCCACGACGTGATCGAGAAGCCACCGTTCTTCATGGTTCGTGGCGGCACCGAAGTGATCCACGTGAGCTTCCGCTCGGCTGAAGTCGATGCCGTGTACTTCCCGCAAGTAGAAGTGATCGGCGACATTGCCAACGCCGTATGGCAGATCAGCGAAGCGCTGACCGATACCAGCCACTGGGACTTCACCCGCCTGATGGCCATCCGCGAAGCGAACGAAGCGCAGATCGCCGAAGGCGCCGACGACGACCGCTTCCCGGTCTATCCGCAGCGCATGGTTGCCGACATCCGTCGCGCCCTGCCGTCTGAAGGCATCGTCGCCCTGGACAACGGTATCTACAAGATCTGGTTCGCCCGCAACTACAAGGCCCACAAGCCCAACACCGTGCTGCTGGACAACGCCCTGGCGACCATGGGCGCCGGCCTGCCATCGGCCATGGCCTCGCACCTGGTGTACCCGGATCGCCCGGTCATCTCGGTCTGCGGCGACGGCGGCTTCATGATGAACAGCCAGGAGCTGGAAACGGCCGTCCGCCTGGGTATGCACATCACCGTGGTGATCCTGCGTGACGACGGCTACGGCATGATCCGCTGGAAGCAGGCCAACATGGGCTTCACCGATTTCGGCCTGGACTACGGCAACCCGGACTTCGTCAAATACGCCGAAGCCTACGGTGCCAATGGCCACCGCGTGGAAAGCGCCGAAGCCTTCCTGCCGCTGCTCGAGCACTGCATCAAGACCCCTGGCGTGCACGTGATCGACTGCCCGGTGGACTACAGCGAGAACGACCGCATCCTCAACAGCGAGCTGCGTGAGCGCGCGCTGGCGGTCTAAACCGTAGCACCCTCATCGCGGGGCAAGCCCGCTCCCACGCCATCCGCAACCACAGAGCTAATACAGGGCTTGTGGGAACGGGTAGCGTGGGAGCGGGCTTGCCCCGCGATTGCGTCTGTTCTGGCAACGACGCACTCAGCACCGCGATACCCATCTACCACGCACCATCTCCCTCTCTCGCCATGCTCAGGCTCTTCACCTACCCTGAGAACCCGAAACCATGACCATCGGTTCAACGCACAACCATCCCGCCGACCTTATCGCGACGTCACTCAGTTAACGGCGTTTTCAGACATCGAGCTGGTGGGAAAATGCGTAGCTGAACTCGATCGGATTCTGTTGCGTTGCACCAACATCAGCGAGCCCATCACGCTGCATATCGATCTTGGAAACACCCACATACAAAGATGGATGACAGATAGGAATGCACTTGGTTGTGCGAAGTTGTACCGGGCGGGTGCCTATTACGACGCAGATAGCCTGATGTAGTACAACCGCGACCTTGAGTGCCCGTTCAGGGGTTCTCCCTCGCCGAGCCGTGTCTGCGCACCGCCATCGACACCGTGATCAACCTCTGCAACAACACCGGCGCACGTTTCAAGGATGGCTTCAACCTCGAGCACTATCCGCATTATCAGGTGCCTCTACAGGTGCTTTGAAACAACTTTGTAGGAGTGCTCCTCCCCGTATTTTCGCACTCTCCCGCAGTTCCAGAGGATCCTGCTGACTGTCGCTCCACCTGCCATGCCCGTTCTACTGGCGGCCTTCCATAACAACCAGAAAAGGAAGCCGCCATGCAGGAACACACCACCCCCGTCAGCCCCGTACGCATTGCCGTCATCCAGTACGACCCGCAGGTCGGCCTGGACCATTGTGATGGCAACCTGAGCCGTGGTTTGGCCCTGGCCCGCCGCGCCGTGCGTGAAGGGGCGAACCTGATCGTGCTGCCGGAGCTGGCCAACACCGGCTACACCTTCAACTCCCGCGCCGAGGCCTATGCCCACGCCGAGTCGCTGGAGGATGGACGATGCCTGCAGGCCTGGGCGGAGTTCGCCCGTGAGCAGCAGGTGTATCTGGCTGCAGGCTTCGCCGAGCGTGACGGCCTCAAGCTCTTCGACAGCGCCGTGCTGTTCGGCCCGCTGGGGCTGCTCGGGCATTACCGCAAGGCGCACTTGTGGAACCAGGAAAAGCTCTGGTTTACCCCCGGCGACCTGGGCTTCCCGGTGTTTGAAACGCCCATCGGCCGCATCGGCCTGCTGATCTGCTGGGACATCTGGTTCCCGGAGGTGCCACGGCTCATGGCAGCGCAGGGCGCCGACATCATCTGCAGCCTGAACAACTGGGTCTGGACACCGCCGCCGCTGTTCGACGAGGCCGGACGCTGCATGGCCTCGTATCTGACGATAACCGCAGCCCACGTCAACAATGTCTATATCGCCGCCGCCAATCGCATCGGTCGGGAACGGGGCGGGCGCTTCCTCGGTTGTTCGCTGATTGCCGGCACCAACGGCTGGCCCATCGGCGAGGTGGCCGGTGCCGAGGAGGAGTGCATCCTCTATGCCGACGTCGACCTCAGCGCCGCCCGCTCGGCGCCTATCTGGAACAGCCTCAATGACCTGCCGCGTGACCGCCGCACCGACCTCTACGACGCCACCTTGGGTTATCGGCTGCATGCGCCGATGCCACGTTGAGGAGGCGCCATGGAACAGCACCTCTCTTTACCGCGACAACGGTCGTCGTCGCTGATACTCCTGGGCCTCGCGCTGCTTTGCGTTGCCAGCCTGATGTTGGGTGGATGGCCCGATTATGCGCAACTCGTCGCAACCCTCGACCAGCCGCTGAGCAGGCTGCGCTGGATGGTCGGCGATATCAGTGAGGTCGCCTTCTACAAGCACGAGTTGCCGGCACTGGGGCTGCTGCTGGGGGCGAGCCTTGCGCATTGGGCCCAGCAGCGTGGGCATCGCTGGCAGGGCTTCGCCATCTGCTACGGCACTGGGCTGTGGCCCTGGCTGATTATCAGCTCGCTGCTCGGCCTACTGCTCAGCCATGCGTTGTGGGGCTGGACGCTGGACGGTGGTACCTGGCAGCCGACCTTCGTCGCCTTCGTCTCGCTGCCGGCGGCCATGGTCCTGCTGTTTGGCGGCGGTTGGCGCGTCGCGATCAATGGCGCGCTGCTCGGTGCCGTGCTGGTGACGCCGGCCAGCCTGCTGCTGGTCAACTACCTGTGCTACCCGCTGCAGTTGCCGGTGGTGATCGGCAATGTCAGTGGCATGGCCCTGGCCAGTGTGCTGGCGTTCCTGCTGTGCAAACGCTTCCCGGTGCTGGTTCGCGATGGACAGCGCCCAGCGCTCGTAGCGACAGCCAGCCAGCCGGACTATGGCGTGGCCTGGACCCTGCGTCGGGTACTGGCCGATTTCAGCGAAGCGCCGTTCTTTGGCAATGAACTGGCCAGCCTCGGCTTGCTGCTGGGCGTATTGCTGGCTTATGTATTGGCCCCGGCGGCACCGGCCTACGGATCGCAACTGGTGCTGCAGATGGTGGCCGGGCAGGGGTTGGCATCGCTGGTCGGTGTGCTGTTCTGGCGACGGCAATGGAAGGAGCGGGGCTGGTATCCGACCTATATTCCCATCGTGTCGATCGTGCCCGCCGCCGTGCTGACACTGGGTGGCAGCTGGCAGGTGATCATCGCCAGCGCAGTGCTCGGCGCGCTGATCGCGCCACCGCTTGCCGTGGCAATCAGCCAGCGCCTGCCAAGCTACATGCACGGTTATATCGGCAATGTCCTGTCCATGGCCATCAGCACCCTGGGTATCGTGCCCCTGGTTGGTCTGCTTGCGGGAGGTAACCCATGACAGCACCACGTGTTTCCATCGGCAGCCTGGGCGGTACGGTCAGCATGCAATCCGGGGCGCCGGGGCAGGGTGTGACACCCCGGCTCGACTGTGCCGCGCTGTTGAGTGCCCTGCCTCAGTTGCAGCAACTGGCGCAGATCAGCACCGCCACGTTGTGCCTGGTGCCGAGCGCCTCCCTGGCATTCACCGACATGCTGGATGCGCTGGCCTGGGCAAACGCACAAGTGCAAGCCGGGGCCCAGGCCGTGGTGCTTACCCAGGGCACCGATACGCTGGAGGAGACCGCGTATTTCCTCGATCTGCTTTGGCCCCATGACATTCCGCTGATCATGACCGGCGCCATGCGCTCGGCCTGCCAGCCGGGCGCAGATGGTCCGGCGAACCTGCTGGCGGCAGTGCAGGTTGCGATAGCCGATGGCAGCCGGGGGCGTGGCGTGCTGGTGGTGATCAACGACCAGATTCACTCGGCCGCCCGGGTACGCAAGACTGCCAGCCTGGCAATGGCGGCCTTCGAATCGCCCGGCGCAGGGGCGTTAGGGGAAGTGGTGGAGGGCTGTCCCATCTATCGTCAGGCTGCCGCGCCACGCTGGGTGTTGCCCCTGCCGGCGCAGGTCGGTCACCAGGTCGTCCTGCTGGAGGCCTGTCTCGATGCCGATACGCGGCTGCTGCGAGCCCTTGGTGGCATGGGCTATTCAGGGCTAGTGGTTGCCGGCTTTGGCGCAGGCCATGTCTGCGAAGCCTGGGCCGAGGCTTTGGAGGACGTCGCAGACACCATGCCAGTGATTATCGCCACACGCACCGGCAATGGCCCGACAGCCCGGGGAACCTACGGGTTCGTCGGTGGCGAGATCGACCTGCAGGCCCGCGGCCTGCACATGGCCGGCTGGCTTTGCCCGCGCAAATGTCGGCTCTTGTTGTGGCTGCTGGCCGGTAGCGGGCGGCAGGCCGAGCTGGCGCAGTGGCTGCAGCAATAGCCCGATGCCCGTTCCCATGAAGGGAGCGGGCAGGCGTTGCCTATGCTAGGGTGCACGCACATTTACCCAGGACACCCACCCCATGCTCCCCGCGCTCAGCGAAAAAGAACTCGACCGCCTCGAAGACCTGCTGATCACCTACGGCAACGATTATTCGGTACTCAACCTCGCCGAGCTCAACGGTTTCTTCACTGCTCTGGCCAGCTCCCCCAACAAGGTCAACCCTGAGCAATGGCTGCCCTCTGTCGCCGGTGGCAAGGTGCCCAAGTTCAAGAAGCCTGCCCATGAAGAAGCGTATACCGCGCTGATGCTGCGTTATGCCAGCCAGGTGGCCGAAGAGTTGGCCACGGACCTCGAGGACTTCGAGCCGATGTTCGAAGAGGGCGAGAGCGAAGAGGGCCCGATGATCATTCTCGAGGAATGGTGCTTCGGCTACATGCGCGGCACGCAAGTGGCCGAGTGGAGCGAGCTGCCGCCAGAGCAGGATCGTCTGCTCAAGGCCATTTCGCTGCATGGGCTGGAAGACAACTTCGAGCTGCTCGACTCGATGAGCTTCGATGAGCGCCAGGCCTGTGTACCGCTGGTGGTCGAGGCGGCGCGGGGGTTGTACCAGTACCAGAAACAGCACCGGCATTGATGACGTCATCGCGGGGCAAGTCGCATCGGCGCACCGCCGCTCCCACAAACAAGCAATGCTGATTATTCCACTTATCGAAATACTGGATTGCTCCCAGCACTGATTCTGCTGCCAGCCGATCCCGTGCAGCATGTCCTCCAGCAGCGCCACTCCCGGCGCTGACCTGGAGCCCCGCACATGCCAAGCCCGATCAAGCTCTACAACTTCCCCAAGTCCGGCCACGCCCACCGTATCGAGCTGATGCTGTCACTGCTCGAACTGCCTACCGAGCTGGTGTTCGTTGACCTGGCCAAGGGTGAGCACAAGCAACCCGGGTTCCTGGCCATCAACCCCTTCGGCCAGGTGCCGGTGATCGATGACAACGGCATCGTCATCGCCGACTCCAACGCCATCCTCGTCTATCTGGCCAAGGCCTATGGCGGCGAGCGTTGGTTGCCCGAAGATCCGGTCGGCGCCGCCCGTGTGCAGCGCTGGTTGTCGGTGGCGGCAGGCCCGCTGGCCTTCGGCCCGGCTGCCGCCCGCCTGGTGACCGTATTCGGCGCCTCGTTCAACACCGACGAAGTGATTGGCCGCGCCCACACCCTGCTCAAGGTGATCGACGCCGAACTGGCCAAGAGCCCGTTCTTGGTTGGTGACCAGGCGACCATCGCCGATATCGCCAACTACTCGTACATCGCCCACGCCCCCGAGGGCAATGTATCGCTGGAGCCGTACGCCAATGTGCGCGCCTGGCTGGCCCGGATCGAGGCGCTGCCGGGCTTCGTGCCGATGCCACGCACTGTCATCGGTTTGCAGACCACGCTCTGAACCCAGAGGAATGCCGCCATGCGATCGCCCTGGCATGCAGGTGAAAAACGGCTGCAGGAGCAAGTCGGTGTTGCAGAGCGTATGGAGGTGTTCGGCCAGAAGGTCATCCGCGACTTCATGCCCGACCAGCATCGCGCGTTCTACCAGCAATTGCCGTTCCTGGTGGCCGCTGCCGTGGATGCTGCTGGCACCCCTTGGGCGACGCTGCTCGAAGGCGCGGAAGGCTTTGTCAGCTCGCCCGATCCCCGGCAACTGCTGATCGGCACCGCGCCTGCCGCTGACGACCCGGCCATGCCGGGCCTGGTGGATGGCGGTGCCATTGGCTTGCTGGGGATCGAGCTGCACACGCGGCGGCGCAATCGCCTCAATGGCCTGATCCGCCGGGCTGGCACCGGCCAGCTGGAGGTGGTGGTCGAGCAATCGTTCGGCAACTGCCCGCAGTACATCCAGCTGCGCGAGTACACCCGCGTCGACGAGCCGCCGCAGGGGCGCCGGGACTCAGTGGCACTCGATACCGAGTCCCGCGCCATGATCGAACACGCCGATACCTTCTTCGTCGCCAGTTACGTTGAGCAGGAAAATGGCCAACGTGCCGTGGACGTGTCCCACCGCGGTGGCCGGCCCGGTTTCGTCAGGGTCGAAGGTAATCGCCTGACCATACCCGACTACGCCGGCAACCTGCATTTCAACACCCTCGGCAACCTGCTGGTCAACCCGGTTGCCGGCCTGTTGTTCATCGACTTCACCACGGGCGATGTGCTGCAGGTTTCAGGGCGAACCGAGGTGATTCTCGACAGCCCGCTGATCAGCGCTTTCGAGGGGGCCGAGCGGCTCTGGACCCTGGACATCGAGCAGGTGGTGGTCCGCCCGGCCGCCGTGTCATTGCGCTGGGCCTTCCAGGAATACGCCCCCACCAGCCTGATGACCGGCACCTGGAGTGAAGCCCAAGAGCGCCTGCAACAGCGTGAGCGCCAGCGCCAATGGCTGACCTGGCGCGTGCTGCGTATCGAGCAGGAAAGCCGCGATATCCGTTCGTTCTACCTGCAACCCGAGGAGGGTACGGCGGTGCCCTTCGTGCCCGGCCAGCATATTCCGGTGCGCTTGCAGGTTGATGGAGAGGCACCGCTGATCCGCACCTACAGCCTGTCCAGCGCACCGTCCGATGGCCACCTGCGCATCAGCGTCAAGGCGCAGGGGCCGGCGTCACGCTATCTGCACCAGCAACTGAAGGTGGGCGACCCTTTACAGGTGCGCCTGCCCATGGGCAGTTTCACCCTGGATCACACCAGCGACCGGCCCCTCGTGCTGGTCGGTGCTGGTGTCGGTATCACCCCGTTGATCGCCATGCTCCGCGAGCAACTGGCCTTGGGGCTGGGGCGGCGCATCTACCTGTTCCACGGTGGCCGTACGCTGGCCGACCTGCCGTTCCAGCACGAGCTTGCCGAACTCCAGCAGCACGCCGGTGGCCTGCTGAGCATTCACCGCGCCCTGAGCCTGCCCGAACCCCAAGCCGTGCAGGGCCGCGACTATGTGTTCGCCAGCCGCCTGGGCATCGAGCAGATCAAGGCCACGCTGCCGCTGGACGACTACGACTTCTACCTCTGTGGCCCGGCCAGTTTCACCCAGGACCTTTACGAAGGCCTGCGCACGGTGCATGTACCGGATGCCCGCATCCATGCCGAAGCCTTCGGCCCTTCGACCCTGCGCCGCCACAACGACGACAACCAGTCCACCCTGCAACAACCGCCGCCCGCCAGCGAACCGGTGCCGGTGTACTTCGCCAGCTCCGCCAAGGAAGCGCGCTGGGCGCCCGCGGGCGGCACCTTGCTGGAACTGGCGGAAAGCCGCGGCCTGTCGCCGGACTTCAGCTGCCGCGGTGGCTCGTGCGGTACCTGCAAGACCAAATTGGTCAGCGGCCAGGTCCATTATCCGAACCCGCCCGCCGAACTGCCCGAAGCCGGTAGCGTGCTGATCTGCTGCGCGATTCCGGCCCAGGCCGAGGAAGGCGTGCAGCCCTTGGTACTGGAGCTCTAGCGTGACCACGGCGATAATCGCTCGACGACAACGCGTGGGGCGCGGCATGGACCAGATCCACCTGATGAAAGTGTTCGTGGCCGTGGGCGAGCTGGAAAGCTTCGCCGCCGCCGCTCGCCGCCTGGCCATCTCGCCGGCGGCGGTGACCCGCGCCGTCAGCGCCCTGGAGGAACAGCTCGGGGTCAAGCTGCTGCTGCGCACCACCCGCAGCGTGCGCCTGACCGAGGCCGGCGGGCGCTATCTGGAAGACACCCGGCATATCCTCGCCAGCATTGTCGAAGCCAACGAAGCCGCCGCCGGCATCAACGCCGCGCCCAAGGGCGACCTGGCGGTGACCGCGCCGATCCTGTTCGGTAAGAAGTTCGTCATGCCCTGCATCGTGCGTTACCTGCAGCAGTACCCCGAGGTGGACGTCTCGGCGTTCTTCCTCGACCGCGTGGTGAACCTGGTGGAAGAGGGCATGGACGTGGCCGTGCGCATCGGCCAGTTGCCCGACTCGGGCCTGAAGGCGCTGCGGGTGGGCAAGATGCGCCGGCTGCTGTGCGCCTCGCCCGAGTACCTGGAACGCCATGGCACGCCGCGGCATCCCTCGGAGTTGCAGAAGCACGAGGTCATTGCCGCCGGGACGCTGTCACCTCGCACGGACTGGCGCTTCGGCGCCATCGACGACCCGACGCTGATCCGCATGAAGCCGCGCCTGACCGTGACCAGCAACGACGCCGCCATCGCCGCGGCCAGTGCCGGGCTGGGGATCGCCCGGCTGTTGTCGTACCAGGTGGCGGACGAAGTGGCGGCCGGGCGCTTGCAGGTGATTCTGGCCGAATACGAGGAGGCGCCGTGGCCGATCCATATCCTGCATCGCGAGAGCAAATATGGTTCGACCAAGGTGCGGACCTTTATCGATATGTTGGCCGAGCACTTGCGTAGCCAGGCGCATCTGGCGTGATTCCGGAACCTGGGGCTGCTGCGCAGCGGCCCCAAGTACCTCAAGCTCAATCAAGGCCTTGAAAGGCCAGCACACTCCGCCAGCACCCTCAACCCGCCCATCACCTGCGGCGTAATCACCCGCCCCAGGCACACCCGCAACCCAGTGCCACATTCCCCATCGGCAAAGAACATCCCGCTGGCGCCCACATTGCAGCCACGCTCCGCGGCAAGCCGTTGCAGCGCCAGCATGTCTGTCCCTCCCGGTAATTCGACCCAGTGGATGAAGCCGCCCCGAGGCGCCACATAGCGCGTCCCCGCCGGAAATACCGAGCGCACCAGCGCCTCCATCAGCCCGGCCTGCGCCGCCAGCCGCCCACGCAGTTTCGCGCAGTGCTCGTCCATGTACCCCCGTCCGATGAATTCATCCAGCACCCGCTGCGCCAGGCTCGATACCGCCAGGTTGCGTGAAAACATCTGGGCCAGGATCGCATCCCGGTACCGTCCGGCCACGCACCAGCCCACCCGGTACCCCGGCGCCACGGTCTTGGAGAACGACGAGCAATAGATCGTCTGCCCGGTCATGTCGTAGTGCTTGATCGCCCTGGGGCGCTGCGCCTCGTCCACCAGGTCGAAGAAGATATCGTCCTCGATGATCGGCACATCCGCCGCCTGCGCCAGCTGTGAGAGCCGTGCCCGCGCCGCGTCGGGCATGATGAAGCCCCGTGGGTTCTGCAGCGTCGGGTTGAGGAACACCACATCGACCTTCCCGCGCTTCAGGGCCCACTCCAGGTGTTCGAGGTCCATGCCGCTGTCGGTGTGGGTGCGAATGGGCAGGGCGCGCATCCCCAGGCGTTCGATGGTCTGCAGGATGCCGTAGTAGGTGGGTGTCTCGATGGCCACCGTGGCGCCCGGCCGGGCGACGGCTTCGAGGGCCAGTTCCAGCGCCACGGTGTCGCCTGAGGTCACCAGGATATCGTCCGGCCCGCAGGCCACGCCGCGTTGCAGCATCAGCCCGGCGATACGCCGGCGCAGCGAGGCCAGGCCGGGTGGCGCGATCAGCCCGGCCAGCGCCAGATCGGCCTTGCTCGCCAGCGATGCCAGGCATCTGCTCAGCAGCACCTGGGGGGCCAGTTCGTCATGCAGCACTGCCGAGCTCAGCGAAAGCGTGGTGTTGCTGGCCGCCTGGGCGAGCATGGCGACCACCGCGTGGTCGACGTTGACGGTGACGCTGGCCAGGTCGAACCCCTGCACCTGGGCCGCGCCCTTGGCGACGAAATAGCCCACCCGTGGCCTGGCCTGCACATAGGCATTGGCCTCCAGCTCCGCCAGGGCCCGTTGCACGGTGGCGATGCTGCTGTCGAACAGCCGCGCCAGCTCGCGCACCGAGGGCAATTGCATGCCGCTGGGCCATTCGCCGCTGTCGATCTGGCGCAGCAGCCAGGCGTTGACGGTGTGCCAGCGCTTGTCGGGCTTGGGAATGCGGTCCATGGGGGCTCTTTGTGGCGTCAGGTTCAGGCCCCCGAAAGGTAGAGCAAAACCACGCCGGTTGCAGCCACGATGACAATGTTCAGCACGACCAGGGCAAAACCGAAGCGGATCAGCCCGTGTTCCTCGTCGCGGTTGGCACCGGCCAGCCCGATGATCAGCGCCAGGATCGACAACGAGCCCAGCGCGCCGTGCCCGGCGGCACTGTTGGCCATGGCGGCCAGCCACGCACCATGGCTGTCGGACAATGCCGCGATGGCGGGCATCACCAAGGTGGTACCGCCGACATTGGAACTGGTGACATAGCCGGCCAGCCCTGCCAGCAACGACACCGTCGCGGCCAGCGATACGCCGGACAGCGACTGCAAGGCCCGTTGCGCCTCGACCAGGAAGCCCGCCTTGACCATCACCTGGGAGAGCAGCAGGAACAGGAAGATCGTTGCCACCGGAAACCGTGCGCGGGTGAACAGTGCCTGCCACGGGAAGCCGCCGCCCTGGCGTGCGGCCATCGCCAGCACCACCAGCAGCAGCGCCAGCCCCGGCGAGGCCAGTGGCTTCCACGCTACATTGGCGCCGTGCACCACCCACCCGCCGTCCCAGCCCGAGACCAGGAACAGCCCACGCGAGGCGACGATCACCCCCAGCAACGCCAGGTACGGCCACGCTGCCCGTGGCCAGTGCACCAAGGTTCCTCGCCGCGCCCAGGACAGCGCCAGGCCCGTGCAGGCCACCGCCAGCCCGGCCAGCACCCCCGAAGCCTCGGGCCCGATCCAGCGATTGGCCGTATACAGCACCGTGCTGAACAGCAGCGAGATTGCCGCCAGCCCTAGCCATGCCTTGAGGCTGCGGATCCCCGCCAAGGCCAGTGCCACGGCGGCCAGGCAGAGAAACACCGGTGCGCTGACCAGCGCCGAATGGCTGCCCAGTTCCTGCGCCGGTACATGGGCCAGCAGCGCGCCGATCACCGTGGCCAGCCCAAGGGTGCCCCACGGCATCACCGCCATCCCCGCCAACGCCATCTTCATGCCCGTCTGGCGCGAAAACAGCCCCATCAGCAATGGTACGGTAGCGATCAGCGACACCCCGAACCCGGTCATCGCTTCCAGCAGCGGCGCCAGGCCCAGGACGATGAAGATCACCTGCATCGGTGGCGTCCAGCCCAGCTCCCGTACCCAGGCCCCGATAGCCTGCGGGGCGCCGGCGCGCTCGACCAGAATGGCAAAGGCCAGGCCCGGGACGATCACGCCGGCGGTGCTGAGAAACAGGATCAGCGTGTCTTGCAGGATCGCGCCGGACACCGCCGTCGACAGCGGCTGCGCGACGCCCAGGCCCCACAGCAGCAAGACACCGGCCACACCGGTCAGCGCGGCCTGCACGGGGGGGCGGCGCAGCAGCAGGATCAGGGTGATCACCAGGCCTATGGGGGACATTTGCAGCAGCAGGGCAGCCATGATGCGGGTTCCTTTAGCCATCCGGGGGAGTGTGGAAGGGATGGTGGAGGGAAGGGAGAGACGGCAATAGATACAGGGGGGCTGGGTTTTTCAATACAGCTCTGGCGGCTAGCGAGGAGCGGCGCTCGGTCCTGCGTTTGCAGCGTTGGAAATCCGCGCTAGGCTTAATTATTAACTCGCCCATGACCACGTTCGACAGGATTTCCTGTCTGGCACTTTAGATGCCGATTTGTGGCGTGGGCGAGCCTACCTGCTTAATGCCTTAAGGGGATCGCAGACGATCTTCGTTCACAGCCCCTCTCCAAGGTACAGGCGATGAACTTCGCCGATCCGCTTACTGGCGGTGGCGGGTACACCGGCCTCTCTGGCAAAACGCGGCCACTGTGCGACGGCTTCACAGACTTCCTTGATGATCCCTCGTGCATCCATCCCCCTGACCTGGCTGGCCACGCTCAGCAAATCGTCGAGGGTGAAGTCGTCGCGTTTGCCGTTCACGGTCATCTGGTGGCTATCGACCCAGAAGCTTCCAGGCAGGTAGGAATAGGACACGTCATACGCCGGCGTGAGGTACCAGGTGCCGTCGGTGTCCATCATGAAGGCCGTGTTCTTGGTGTGGTCGTCCTGGTTACGTGCCACCAGGTTGAACACCATGCGGCGGTAGAACTGTTCGGCGCCGTCGCGGGAAATCCGCAGCGCGCGCATCACCCCGAAGGCCTCGGCATAGGAGTATTGGCCAGGCTTGCGGAAGTCGGCGTGGTCGAGTGCGCACAAGGTCGCGACGTGGATCTTTTCACCTTCGGCCGTGCGGTCGAAGCGTCGGGTCATGAAGTGAGCGCGTCCACCTTCCTCCAGCAATCGGCACTCGGTCATGGTGATGCCGGCCGCCTTGGCCATGAGGTGGTAGGCGTACTCGATGCGCCCGTAGCCTTGTGAGTCAGCCAGCACGGTCGAGTCCTTGGCCACATCGAACTTGAGCAACCAGTACTCGAAGCCCGGCGGCGCGGTGACCTGCCCCGAACGGATCTCGCCTTCGGCATTCATGGCGATCACCGCCTTGGCCCGGGCGCCGCCCGCGCTGGTACCGATCTGGATGAGGTGCTGCAGGGCGCCGTCGTCCAGCGATGGATCCTTGGCATCCAGGCGCTCGGCGATCGACTCGCGTTCGGACAACACCTCGCTGGCCAGGCGCACCAGTGCATCGATATGGATGCTCTCCCCCTTGTCCCGCTCGGTGGCCATCGCCGGGCGATACTCCAGGGCGCCCATGCCGCGCTTGCCCTGGTACAGCAGGCGCTCGACCGGGGTAAACGTTGCCTTGTCACGCCCCTGCTGGGCCAGCCAGGCATCGATCAGCGCGTTGCCGAAATCATCGGGCAGGGAGTCGGCGAGGATCGAGGGCAGGCCCTTGAAGGTTTCGCGGTCCAGCCCCTGGAACACGTAGGTGTAGTCCTGGCGCAACGGCATATGGACCGGCGAGATCTCAAGGCCCGTCCTGACGAACTCGGGGGTGTATTCGAACTCCCCGGTCTGGGTCTGCGTGTTCCAGTTGAGCGCGCCTACATACACATCCCAGAGATAGATCCGTGCAATCACCAGCTGTCATCCTTGTCGGGTTTCGGGGCACCAATGAGCGTGGGCTTGCCGATAGGCGTCCTGATTCCGTGTTCAGGCGCCGAAGGTGTAGCCCGTGTGACGGTCGCCCGCATCCGCTGCTTGCCCTGCATTTTTGCCAGTTGTACGGGGCTGGTCCTGACGTCCTCGATGAGGGAGGCGAGACGATCAAGCTCTCCCAGCACTCGCAGGACGGCAATCACGTTCACCAGGGTGCCTTTGCCTGCCGTGAGCTTGCGGTAGGTCTCCCGGGAAATCCCGGCTTCATGGGCGACGATGTCCTGGCCAATATTACGCTTCAGGCGGATAGCCTCAATGCGTTGGCCGATCTCGTTGGCGATAGCGTCGTCAGTCATTGATATGGCTTTCATAACGCCTAGGATCCTATGCTTAAAACGCCGTTATTGACCTGAATGCCTCTGATTCTAGGCTTTGTATAGTGCGCTTGAAAGGACAATTCGCTACTTGAATAAAGCCTAATTCTCTAGGCGTTAAGTGTGTATTTTAGGTTTTCCGCCAAGAATTATAGGCGTTGTCCGATCCTGGTGTTCGCGGCGGTTTTCAGCGTTTGGTTTACCACATTTCGTTTCGCGCAGAACTGGCTACCGAATCGAGCGTCCCGAAGTAACCAAACCTGCCAGCACCTTCCCCAGTTTCACCACCGCCTCCCTCATCTCAGGGGGCGTCAGTGCCGCAAACCCCATCAGCAAGCCGGCATCGTTCCTCGGCTGCGCATACAAGCTGCCCAGCCCCAGCAGATCGATCCCCGCCCCGCGTGCCGCCCTGACCACAGCGTCTTCCGCCAAGTCCTGAACGAAGTGGCAGGGCATCTGCAGCCCGCCCACCGGCACGTGTGGGCGCAGGAACGCCCCCAGGTGCCGCTGCACCAGGTCCGCCAGTACGTCGCGTCGCTCGGCATAGAGGCTGCGCATGGCCCGCACATGGGCGTTGAAGTGGCCGTCTTCCATGAACCGGGCCAGGGTCAGCTGGGCGACGGACGCGTTGTGGCCATCCTGCAACGTTCGCGCGGCGGTCATCGGCGTGACGAGCTGGGGCGGCAGCAGCAGGTAGCCGATGCGCAGCCCGGCGCCCAGCGACTTGGTGAAGGTGCCGATGTACAGCGTGCGCGCGTGCGAATCCAGGCCCTGCACGCAGGCGGTGGGGCGGCCGGCGTAGTGGAATTCGCTGTCGTAGTCGTCCTCGATGATCCACGCCTGCTGCTGGCGCGCCCAGTCGATGGCCCGCAGGCGCCGGTCCAGCGACAGGGTGGCGCCGGTCGGGTATTGGTGCGAAGGCGTGAGGAACAGCGCCCGAGCATCCGGCGCCCGCTGGGCCATGCCATCCACCTGCAAGCCGTGCGCGTCCACCGGCACCGGCACGCCTTGCAGCCCGGCAGCACTGATGGCCTTGCGGGTGCCCTGGTACAGCGGGTCCTCGACCAGTACCCGGTCGCCTGCGTCCATGAGCACCTGGGCGCACAGGCCCAGGGCCTGCTGCGAGCTGGTGAGGATCAGGATACGGTCAGCGGATGCCTGCGCGCCGCGTTCGAGGTTGAGGTAGTCGGCGATTGCACTGCGCAAGGCGAGCATGCCCTGTGGCTCGCTGTGTTCCAGGGCACGGGTGCCGTATTCCTTGTACACCTGCCGCTCCAGCTTCTCCCAGACGGCCAGGGGGAAATGCCGGGTTTCCGCCACGCCCGGGGCGAAGGGGCGGGGTGATTGGAAGTTGTGAACGCCACCGCTGTGCAATAGCGCTTCACCTCGGCGGCTCAACTGCACCGGGGCCTCGCTGTGTGCCGGTCGCTGGCGCTTGCGCGACGGCACGCAGCGGGCCCGTTGCGACACGAAGCTGCCGCTGCCTACGCGCCGCTCGATAAAGCCCTCGGCGTGCAACTGGCTGTAGGCCGACTCCACGGTATCCCGCGAGACGCCCAGCGAACTGGCCAGCGACCGCGACGCCGGCAGCGGCTTGCCGACCGGCAGGGCACCCTCAAGGATCAACTGGCGGATGGCCCGCTGGATGCGCACATGCCGCGCCAGTGCGCCATGGAGGGGATCCGTTAGCCAGGCTTTTACCGATTCCAGCTGGGCGTGTTTGAACATTGGCCTGGGTCCTTGGCGCGTGGATTTGAAAGGTGCCTGCCTATCCTGGGACGGATCGCGCCCCTGAAAATGGTCTGGTAACTACCGAATAATTGGCAGGTAAAAACCAGCCATTTATCCGCTATAAAACCCAGGTCCGCAAGCAATCACCAAGGAAGGCAAGCGCTGCGGACAGGCCGGCCCCCTCACTCATTCAGCTGTGTTGTCCAAAAGGGGTTTGAACAATGACCACCACCCAACTGCCCGTTTTCGTACGCGAAGTGAAGCAAGCCGACCTGCAGCCATGGTCCGACTACTGGGCGCAATATCAGGCCTTCTACCAAGTGGATCTGGGCCAAACCATCACCGAGCGCACCTGGGCCCGCTTCTTCGACCCGGCCGAGCCCATGCACTGCGCCGTGGCCACGGACGGCGAGCAAATCTTCGGCTTCGTTCACTATGTGTTCCACCGCTCGACCTGGGGGCGCAATGATTTCTGTTACCTGGAAGACCTGTTCGTGTCGCCGAATGCGCGGGGGAGGATGATCGGCAAGCGGCTGATCGAGTTCGTCCAGGACCAGGCCCGGCAGCAGCGGTGCGACCGGTTGTATTGGCATACCCAGCAGACCAACAAGACCGCGCAGCGGTTGTATGACTGGATTGCCGAGAAGCCGGGGGTGATCGAGTACCGGATGTCGTTGGATGTTGCTCACTAAGTCCATAGTGAGCAGATGAGGGCGTGGGAGCGGGCTGGCCCCGCGAAGGGTGGCACTGGCTTCGCGGTGTAGGTCCCTGTGGCGCACAGCCGCTCCCATGGCCAGGCATCAGAAATTCCCATTCGAAATCTGCCCGAGTCTTACGGTGCTGTCAGACCATTCAGAAAGATGAATCCCTCCCTGGCAGAGGAATACTTAATCCAATATTTTGTGTATTAACTGCCATCTATTCAGACAACACACATGAATTTGGATTTAAGTCTTACCAAACCCAGTGAACTCATGAGGGCGCTGTGCGAGCGCTTGCGCACCGAGCGGCTCGCTCAACAGATGTCGCAAGCGGAAGTGGCTGCTCGGGCTGGCATCGGCACCAATACTGTGTCCAACCTTGAAACGGGACGAAATGTCGGTTTTGAGAATCTGATTCGAGTGGCGATGGTTCTAGGCCGAAGAAAAGAGCTTGAGGCGCTGTTTTTGCCGAGGGTGGAGTGCATAGCCGACATTGCTCGCTACGAGCTCGGTGCCAAGCGCCAGCGCATCCGGAAGAAGTCAGGGCAGGGTTGAACAGGGCTGCATGGCAGCCCTTTCAGTGGATCGCAGGGTTCAATCGCCAACCCCATGTAACCGCAACGCCCGCTGCGCACATTCCTTCCAGCTCAGCTTGCGCTGCTCGGGCACCACCACGGGCAACTCCGCCGCCATCACCACCGGCATATCCCGCATCCGTACCCAAGGCTCACTCTGCCAATACAACAGACTCGCCGTATGCCCACCCGGCCAGCACATCCTGCCCAGGCGCGGCAGGTCTTCCAGCGCCGAGTCCTGCCCATCGCGCAGCACCGCCACCACCTCATGGGTCAGCCAGTGGCGCAGGTGGCGGTTTTCCGGAATGTGATGATGGGCCAGCAGGGTATAGGCCCCGGACTCGCTGACCATGGTGGTTTCGCCGTACTGGCCGTAGCGCAGCAACTGCACGGTGCGATGCTGGTCGGGGTCGAGCTTGCGGATGCAGTGTTCGTCGAAGAAGCGCCCGGTCATCCGGCCGAGTTCGTGAGCGCAGAACCAGGCTTGGGATTCGAGCCAGAGGGTGTGGAGGGGGCGGTTGTGGCGGGTGAAGAGGGTGGAGTCGTGGAGGTCAGTCATGGCTGGCCTCCCTGGTCCTGAGGGAGTGGAATAGGCGGGACGCATGTGCGAAAGGCCTGCGAACGGTTTCGATAGGCATTTCCTTTACCTCTACGTGATTGCCAGCTTTCTTAGGGCTGGGTGTCGGGAGTTAAGAAAACCCACGTAGAGGCCGGACGTATTTCCCTTTCGGGTCTTGTATTGGTCCACTCCCGACATAACACGTTTTTCGCGCGCAGGATTAGACCACGGGCACAAAAAAACCGCATCTGTCGGGGCGGAACGACCGCTACGTGAGGCGTTTCTTAGGCGCCGTACGCAAAGGTAGGGATGGGGGAAGCTACAGTCAATCAAATAGGCTGTAGGAGATTTCAGAAGATAGAGGGGAGGGGAGGGCTCATCCGTGAGCCCCTAGGCGTTAGCCCTTTGGTGGGTAGTCGTCGTTTCCGTGGCTATCGCGTTCGCGGATTTGCCCATTACGACCATGGATAAGCAGCTCGCTTTCTTGATTACGGGCTATTGCACGCCCGTAATCAATAGCTTCGCGTTGCGTCTCGAACTCTTTCGTTACCTTGGAGTTCCCTGCCCCGCGTACAGCCCATCCGCCATCATGAGGTACTACATGTTGATTTTTACCACTCATAGATAAAGCTCCATGATTATGGGCATTCAGCCCGATGAAATGACTGATTCTGGATCGCGTGGGCGCTCCAGCCGATTACAGGTTTCAGAAGTCCAAGCAGTCTAAGTAGCTGCCAAGACCGGTGGTGGCATGTCTCCGACATGAGGCCGTTGAAACCGTCCGTAAGTCATCTATAATCACGGCCCGCATTACCCAATGCTTCGTGATATGGAAACTTCAGTCACGGTCCGTACGCTGGGCTTCGTTCAGCAGTACGGTTAAGAACCCACGCTAGTTTGTGACGGTTGCCGCCGTCCCTCTTGCTAGCGTGGGTTTTTTATTTTCAGGGTTTCTCCCTGATCAATGAAAAGGGCCGGCATTGCCGCCGGCCCCTACGTCTATGATCAATCCCAGCTCAACGCCCCACCAGTCTGATACTCAATCACACGAGTCTCAAAGAAGTTCTTCTCCTTCTTCAAGTCCATGATCTCGCTCATCCAAGGGAACGGGTTAGTAGTCCCCGGATACTCTTCCTTCAACCCAATCTGAGTCAGTCGACGGTTAGCAATGAACTTGAGGTAGTCCTCCATCATCGCCGCGTTCATGCCCAGCACGCCGCGTGGCATGGTGTCACGGGCGTATTCGATCTCCAGCTGGGTACCCTGCAGGATCATCTGGGTAGCCTCTTCCTTCATCGCGGCATCCCACAGGTGCGGGTTTTCGATCTTGATCTGGTTGATCACGTCGATGCCGAAGTTCAGGTGCATGGACTCGTCACGCAGGATGTACTGGAACTGCTCGGCGACGCCGGTCATCTTGTTGCGGCGGCCCATCGACAGGATCTGGGTGAAGCCGCAGTAGAAGAAGATGCCTTCCAGGACGCAGTAGTAAGCAATCAGGTTGCGCAGCAGCTCTTTGTCGGTCTCGACGGTGCCGGTGTTGAACTCCGGGTCCGAGATGGCGCGGGTGTACTTCAGGCCCCAGGCGGCTTTTTTCGCGACCGATGGGATCTCGTGGTACATGTTGAAGATCTCGCCTTCATCCATGCCCAGCGACTCGATGCAGTACTGGTAGGCGTGGGTGTGGATCGCCTCTTCGAAGGCCTGGCGCAGGATGTACTGGCGGCACTCCGGGTTGGTGATCAGGCGGTACACGGCCAGGGCCAGGTTGTTGGCAACCAGCGAGTCGGCGGTGGAGAAGAAGCCGAGGTTGCGCATCACGATGCGGCGCTCGTCTTCGGTCAGGCCGTCCATGCTCTTCCACAGGGCGATGTCGGCGGTCATGTTGACCTCTTGCGGCATCCAGTGGTTGGCGCAGCCGTCGAGATACTTCTGCCAGGCCCAGTCGTACTTGAACGGGACCAGCTGGTTGAGGTCGGCGCGGCAGTTGATCATGCGCTTTTCGTCAACGGCGACACGGGCCGAGGAGCCTTCCAGCTCGGCCAGGCCTTCGGCGATGTCCAGGGCGTCCAGGGCAGCCTTGGCGCGCTTGACGGCGTCGGAGTCGGCGGCGGTGGCGGCGCGGGCTTCCAGGGCGGCGGCACCGCCGGCGCTGTCGAGCTTGTCGAGGGTGGTGGTGGCAGCGGCCTGTGCGGCGGTGTTGCCTTTGGCGGCGACTTCGCCGTCTTCTTTATCGAATTCGTCCCAGCTCAGCATGGTGAGATCTCCTGCTTGAGGGCCATCAATGAGTATGGCCGGTGGATCTTGGTTGCGGTGCGGTGCACGCAAATCTGGAGTGCCCGGGGAGGGCTGACCGGGGCGTTGGGCCCCGGCTTGTTATGTCTGGCTGTGGGGAGGTGCTGGCAGTGCCGGCCTCATCGCTGGCAAGCCAGCTCCCACAGGGTTCTGCGCCGTGGCGCAGAAAAGAGGCTACCCGGGGGTAGCCTCTGCGCAGGCCTTATTGGCAGGCTTCGCAATCCGGCTCGTCGATGGCGCAGGCCTTCGGTACCGGGGCTGGGCCCGCGGCCTGGACCGGGGCGCTGTCGCCGCCGCTCGACACGGCGTTGAGCTTGCCGGTGTTGATGGTCGACTTCTCGGTGCTGGTCGCGGCCAGGGCACGGAGGTAGTAGGTGGTCTTCAGACCACGGTACCAGGCCATGCGGTAGGTCACGTCCAGCTTCTTGCCCGAAGCGCCGGCGATGTACAGGTTCAGCGACTGGGCCTGGTCGATCCACTTCTGGCGACGGGAGGCGGCATCGACGATCCACTTGGTCTCGACTTCGAACGCGGTGGCGTACAGGTCTTTCAGCTCTTGCGGGATACGCTCGATCTGCTGCACGGAACCATCGTAGTACTTCAGGTCGTTGATCATCACCGAGTCCCACAGGCCGCGGGCCTTCAGGTCGCGGACCAGGTACGGGTTGATCACGGTGAACTCGCCCGACAGGTTCGATTTCACGTACAGGTTCTGGTAGGTCGGCTCGATGGACTGCGATACGCCGGTGATGTTGGCGATGGTCGCGGTCGGCGCGATGGCCATGATGTTCGAGTTACGAATACCTTTTTGTACACGCTCGCGCACCGGGGCCCAGTCCAGGCTTTCGGTCAGGTCGACGTCGATGTACTTCTGGCCACGGGCCTCGATCAGGATCTGTTGCGAATCCAGCGGCAGGATGCCCTTGGACCACAGCGAACCCTGGAAGGTCTCGTAGGCGCCGCGCTCGTCGGCCAGGTCGCAGGAAGCCTGGATCGCGTAGTAGCTGACCGCTTCCATCGACTTGTCGGCGAACTCGACGGCAGCATCGGAGCCGTACGGGATGTGCTGCAGGTACAGCGCGTCCTGGAAGCCCATGATCCCCAGGCCGACCGGGCGGTGCTTGAAGTTCGAGTTACGCGCTTGCGGCACCGAGTAGTAGTTGATGTCGATCACGTTGTCGAGCATGCGCACGGCGGTGTTCACGGTGCGTTGCAGCTTGGCGGTGTCCAGCTTGCCGTCGACGATGTGGTTCGGCAGGTTGATCGAGCCCAGGTTGCAGACCGCGATCTCGTCCTTGTTGGTGTTCAGGGTGATCTCGGTGCACAGGTTCGAGCTGTGGACCACGCCCACGTGCTGCTGCGGGCTGCGCAGGTTGCACGGGTCCTTGAAGGTCAGCCATGGGTGGCCGGTCTCGAACAGCATCGACAGCATCTTGCGCCACAGGTCTTTGGCCTGGATGGTCTTGAACACCTTGATCTTGTTGTACTCGGTCAGGGCTTCGTAGTACTCGTAGCGCTCTTCGAAGGCCTTGCCGGTCAGGTCGTGCAGATCAGGCACTTCCGATGGCGAGAACAGGGTCCACTTGCCGTCATCGAAGACGCGCTTCATGAACAGGTCGGGGATCCAGTTGGCGGTGTTCATGTCGTGGGTACGACGACGGTCATCACCGGTGTTCTTGCGCAGCTCGATGAATTCTTCGATGTCGAGGTGCCAGGTTTCCAGGTAGGCACACACGGCGCCCTTGCGCTTGCCACCCTGGTTCACGGCCACGGCGGTGTCGTTGACCACTTTCAGGAACGGCACGACGCCTTGCGACTTGCCGTTGGTGCCCTTGATGTACGAGCCCAGGGCGCGCACCGGGGTCCAGTCGTTGCCCAGGCCACCGGCGAATTTCGACAGCATGGCGTTGTCGTGGATCGCGTGGTAGATGCCCGACAGGTCGTCCGGCACGGTGGTCAGGTAGCAGCTCGACAGCTGCGGACGCAGGGTGCCGGCGTTGAACAGGGTCGGGGTCGAGGCCATGTAGTCGAAGGACGACAACAGGTTGTAGAACTCGATCGCACGGGCTTCTTTGTCTTTCTCTTCCAGCGCCAGGCCCATGGCCACACGCATGAAGAACACCTGCGGCAGCTCGAAGCGCACGCCATCCTTGTGGATGAAGTAGCGGTCGTACAGGGTCTGCAGGCCCAGGTAGGTGAACTGCTGGTCGCGCTCGTGGTTGATCGCCTTGCCCATGCGCTCCAGGTCGTAGCCTTTCAGCGCTGGGTCGAGCAGTTCGAACTCGACGCCTTTCTCGACGTAGGCCGGCAGGGCCTTGGCGTACAGGTCGGCCATCTCGTGGTGGGTGGCGCTGTCGGCGACGTTCAGGAAGCCCAGGCCTTCGGCGCGCAGGGTGTCCATCAGCAGGCGGGCGGTGACGAACGAGTAGTTCGGCTCGCGCTCGACCAGGGTACGGGCGGTCATCACCAGGGCGGTGTTGACGTCCTTCAGGGCGACGCCGTCGTACAGGTTCTTCAGGGTTTCGCGCTGGATCAGCTCGCCATCGACTTCGGCCAAGCCTTCGCAGGCTTCGCTGATGATGGTGTTCAGGCGCGCCATGTCCAGCGGCGCCAGGCTGCCGTCGGCCAGGGTGATGCGGATGCTTGGGTGCGGCTCGACCACGCTGTCGGCGTTGGAGCGGGTAGCACGCTCCTTGGCACGCTGGTCGCGGTAGATGACGTAGTCACGGGCGACTTTCTGCTCGCCGGCGCGCATCAGGGCCAGTTCGACCTGGTCCTGGATTTCTTCGATGTGGATGGTGCCACCCGATGGCATGCGACGCTTGAACGTGGCGGTGACCTGCTCGGTCAGGCGCGCGACGGTGTCGTGGATGCGCGACGAGGCGGCGGCGGTGCCGCCTTCAACTGCGAGGAACGCCTTGGTGATGGCAACGGTGATCTTGTCGTCGGTGTAGGGGACGACAGTGCCGTTACGCTTGATCACGCGCAGTTGGCCAGGGGCGGTGGCGGCCAGATCCTGGTTCGAATCGGCGGCCTGAGGCGCCTTGGCCTGCGGGTTCTCGCGAGTTGTGTCGGTTTGCATGGGTGGGTGTCTCCACAGTTTCTAGTTTGTTCAGGCGCCGTTGTCGGGCGCCACCGTTCCGTCCACTTGCTCGATGGCCCGGGCGGGGATGCGCGTGAAGCACACGCATCCGCCCGCTCGGGCTTACCGACTTCGGGACAGACTCAGGAATTAGGGGCAGTAACCTGCCGCTCCCTGGCCGAAGTCAAAGGTTCTGGGCGTACCCAAAATCTGTTGCTGATGAGTGCGGGCCTTGCCTGCAACACTCATACCCGAACAAGGCCGTCTGCGGCTTGCCTCGGTCGCCCTCCGCAGGAGCGGTTTGGCTGTTGAAATCACCTTAAGTTCAGCCAGAAAATTCGCTTGAATTTGCCTGTTGACTTGTGTTTGTGATTTTGCGCAAAACCCAATATCTAGTGGTTCGTTGCGATAGGGATACAAGATAATGCGGTCCAGGGGGCTTTGCAAGGTCGGCGCCTGTGGATAACTTGTGGGTACTTTGTGAGTCATCCGTGGGTATTCGCTGTAGGCCTTGTCCCAAGAGGTTTGCACTATTTTTTGCCTGTGCTAAGCCGCCGCGAAGATTTTTTAGGGCGCGCACCCTATCACAAAAAACGGTTCAGTCGAGGGCTGTTTGCGGTGGTTGGCAGGGGTGGGGGCGGGACGTAGTATCCGGGGCTGATGTTGCGCTTTGGTGAAAGGGAATACCCGTAGGATCAGGCATTTACATTGCCTGCACCGGCCTCATCGCCGGCAAGCCGGCTCCCACAGGTACGGCGCGGCTTTTGTGGGAGCCGGCTTGCCGGCGATGAGGCCGCTGCGGACAACGCAAAACAACAATAAAAGACCAGCACACAAGGGGGAGGCCATGGACCAGCCAATCAACCGCATCCTGATCGTCGAGGACGACCAGCGCCTGGCCGAACTGACTGCCGAATACCTCCAGGCCAACGGCTTCGAAGTGGCGGTGGAGGGCGACGGTGGCCGCGCCGCGCGGCGCATCATCGACAGCCAGCCGGACCTGGTGATCCTCGACCTGATGCTGCCCGGCGAAGACGGCCTGAGCATTTGCCGCCGCGTGCGCGGCCAGTACGCCGGCCCCATCCTCATGCTCACCGCCCGCAGCGACGAGCTCGACCAGGTCCAGGGCCTGGACTTGGGCGCCGACGACTACGTATGCAAACCGGTGCGCCCGCGCGTGCTGCTGGCGCGTATCAACGCCCTGCTGCGCCGCAGCGACGCCCCGGAGCGCCGCCAGGACCTGACCTTCGGCCCCCTGCATATAGACAGCCGCCAGCGCGAGGCGCGCCTGCATGGCCAGCTGGTCGAGCTGACCGGCGCCGAATTCGACCTGCTCTGGCTGCTGGCCAGCAACGCCGGGCGCGTGCTGTCCCGCGAGGAGATCTTCACCTCGCTGCGCGGCGTCGGCTACGACGGCCAGGACCGCTCCATCGATGTGCGCATCTCCAAGATCCGCCCCAAGATCGGCGACGACCCGATCACCCCGCGGCTGATCAAGACCCTGCGCAGCAAAGGCTACCTGTTCGTCGGCGAGGCGCCATGAACTCGATCTTCCTGCGCATCTACGGCGGCATGCTCGCGGTGCTGGTGCTGGTGGCCGTGCTTGGTGTGCTGAGCCTGCACCTGCTCAACGAGATCCGCGCCGGCCAGCACCGCGAGCGCCTGGCCCAGGGCACCTTCAGCCTGATGGCCGACAACCTGGCGCAGCAGAACGCGGTGGAGCGCACCCGTTCGCTGGTGATCTGGGAGCGCCTGCTCGGCGTGCCGCTGGACCTGCAGCCGCTGTCGGCCTTTACCCTCGACGGTGGGCAGCGGGCGCGGCTGTACCGCGACCTGGTGGTGGTGGAGAAGACCGGCCCGCATGCTGCCCGGGTGCTGCGCCGGGTCGGCCACGAGGACCTGCTGCTGGTGGCCGAGGTCAAGCAGATCAGCGAGCAGCTGGCCCGCGCCACCCTTTACCTGTTGGCCGACGAGCTGGTGCGCTACCCGGTGACCGAGCAGCAGGCGCGCCTGGCGCAGCTGCGCCAGAGCAAGGGTTTCGGTTTCGACATCGCCCTGCAGCGCATCGAGCGCGCCGCCCTGGACGACGACCAGCGTCGCCGGGTGGAGGAGGGCGACACGGTGATGGCCCTGGGCAGGGATGGCGATTCGATCCGCGTGTTCTCGGGGCTGTCCGGCTCGCCCTGGGTGCTGGAGATCGGCCCTCTGTATCAGCTCAACCCCTATCCGCCGCAGTTGCTGATCCTCATCGCCTTTCTCGGCTTGTGCCTGATCGGCCTGGTGGTCTACCTGCTGGTGCGCCAGCTGGAGCGGCGGGTGTCGGGCCTGGAGGTGGCGGCCACGCGCATCGCCCAGGGCAGCCTCGACACCCGGGTGCCGGCCGGCGATGCCGACTCGGTGGGGCGCCTGGCCGAGGCCTTCAATGGCATGGCCGAGCACCTGCAACGTTCATTGACCATGCAGCGCGAACTGGTGCGGGCGGTGTCCCACGAGTTGCGCACGCCGGTGGCGCGGCTGCGCTTTGGTCTGGAGATGATCGAGAGCGCCAGCACCGACGCTGCCCGGGCCAAGCACCTGGCGGGCATGGACGGCGATATCCAGGACCTGGACAAGCTGGTCGACGAGATGCTGACCTACGCCCGCCTGGAGCAGGGCGCGCCGGCCCTGCATTTCCAGGTGGTGGACCTGGACGAGCTGCTGGCGCGGGTAATCGAGGAGCTGGCGCCGCTGCGCGCCGAGGTGCGGGTGGTGCGCGGCGAATGCCACGGGCTCGACGGCGGCGACGCCCGGGTCGAGGCCGAGCCGCGCTACCTGCACCGGGCCCTGCAGAACCTGGTACGCAATGCCATGCGCCATGCCGAGTCCGAAGTGCGCGTGAGCTATCACCTGGGACAGCAACGTTGCCGCATCGATGTGGAGGACGACGGGCCCGGGATTCCCGAGGGCGTGTGGCACCGGATCTTCACCCCCTTCACCCGCCTCGACGACAGTCGCACCCGGGCCTCGGGCGGGCATGGCCTGGGGCTGTCGATCGTGCGGCGGATCATCTACTGGCATGGCGGCCGCGCCCTGGTCGGGCACAGCGAGCAGCTGGGCGGGGCGTGTTTCAGCCTGAGCTGGCCGCGGGAGCAGCCACGCGATTAAACGCTGATCAGGCTGAGTAGGTGGCCGTCCTGCAGGCAGAACTGGCCATCGAGTTCGACACCGTGGCGCCACTCGGCCGACAGGTCGGTGAGCAAGCGCAGGCGGGCGTGGCCGTCGCTGGACCATTCCAGCAGTTCGGCATGCTCGAAGTAGAAGCGCTTTTTCGTCAGCGGGTAGAGCGTCTTGAACAGGCTTTCCTTGAGCGAGAAGGTCAGGGTCACGGCCAGGGCCTGTTGGCTGCGATCCAGGCGTTCCAGCTCCGCGGGGGTGAGAATCTCCCCGGCCAGGCGTTCGGCGCGGTCTTCGCCGAGCAGGGTTTCCTGGTCCAGCCCCAGGCCGCGGCATTGGCCATCGGTAGCCACCACGGCGGCGGCCCAGCCCTGGCCGTGGGTAATCGAGCCGTGGATGCCGGCGGGCCAGATGGGCGAGCGGTCTTCATGAGGGGCGGGAGCGTAGCTGCGACCGTCGAGTATCCGTAGCGCCTCACGGGCGCAGACCCGACCGGCCAGGTACTCGGCCTGGCGCTTGGCCACCGAGCGTTGCAGGCTGGCGGTCTGTTCGATGCCGGCGCGCTGGTAGTCATCGGGCGCGAGCTTGGCCGGGTCGAAGGCACAACTGACCAGCACCGCGCCGGGGACCGGGCGCGGCAGGGGCCAATGGTGCTGGAGCGGGGCGCAGCAGGTGGGGAGTCTGTTCATGGCGGGTATTGTGCCAGCCTGGTGGCTGGTGGTGGAGCACAGATTTTGGGGCTGCTGCGCAGCCCTTTCGCCGGCGAGCCGGCTCCCACAGGGGGCGTCGCCATCTTTTGTGGGAGCCGGCTTGCCGGCGAAAGGGCCGCAAAGCGGCCCCGGCGATCATCAGTCGAGCGCATCCTTCAGGAACGCCTGCATATCCTTCCACGAGCTCTCGTCAGCCGCTTTGTCGTAGCCGATATCCGGCCCGCCATGCCCGCCATGGCTCAACCGGTCGGCATCCGGGTTGGTAAACCCATGCTTGGCCCCCGGGATCCCGACGAACTTGTAGTCCGCCTTGGCCGCATCCATCTCCGCCTTGAACGCCGCCACCTGCTGCGGGGTGACCATGCTGTCGGCCTCGCCATGCTCCACCAGGATCTTGGCCCGGACCACCCCCGGCTTGGCCGGCGTCTGGGTCACCAGCGCGCCATGGAAGCTCACCACGCCGTCGAGCTTCTCACCGCGGCGCGCCGCGTCCAGCACCACCTTGCCGCCAAAGCAGTAGCCGATGGCCGCCAGCTGGTGCTTGTTGGTGTTGGGCTGGATCTTCAGCAGCTCCAGCCCGGCATCGAAGCGCCGGGCGGCGGCCGCTGGGTCCTTCATCGCCGCGGCCATGAACGCTTGGGCATCCTGCGGGTGCTCGGTGTTCTTGCCGTCGCCGTACATGTCGATGGCCAGGGCGTTGTAGCCCAGCGCCGCGAGGTCGCGGGCGCGGCGCTTGGCGTAGTCGTTCAGCCCCCACCATTCATGCACCACCACCACGCCCGGGCGTTTGCCCTCGACGGCGTCGTCGTAGGCGTAGTAGCCGATCAGGCGGTTGCCGTCCGCATCCTGGTAGGGGATCTCGCGGGTCTGCACCGCCGCCTGGGCGAGGGTGGCGCCGCACAACAGGGTCAGTGCAAGCAGGGTACGCATGGTCGAGCTCCTTGTTCGGTTCGTTCAGCCCAGGTTCAGGCCGGGTTCAGCAGGGGTTCAGGGCGCCTTCCCTACTCTAGTCCCCAGACAGAAACAACGCATCCAACCCGGAGTACCTGAACCATGAAAACGCTCAATACCCTGATCGCCGCCATGGCGGTTTGCGCCGCCGGCCTCACCACCGCCGCCCAGGCCGATGACAACTTCGCCAGCCTGACCTACGGCCAGACCAGCGACAAAGTGCGCAAGTCCGGCCTGCTGCAACGCAACACCGACAACCTGAACGCCGACGGCATCATCGGCAAGGACAGCACCTGGGGCGTGCGCCTGGGCAAGATCAACGACCAGGGCCGCTACTACATGACCTACGACAACGTCTCGGGTGACCACAGCGGCGTCAAGCTACGCCAGGAAAACCTGCTCGGTAGCTACGACCTGTTCCTGCCGGTGGGCGATACCACCAAGCTGTTCGGCGGCGGCACCCTGGGCATGACCAAGCTGACCCAGGACTCGCCAGGCGCCAGCCGCGACACCGACTACGGCTATGCCGTGGGCCTGCAGGCCGGCGTGATCCAGGAAATCACCGACAAGGCCTCGGTGGAGATGGGCTACCGTTACCTGCGCAGCAACGCCGCCACCGAGATCGGCGCCCACGGTGGGCCGAAGGATGGCACCCTGCGCCTGACCAGCAGCGCGCAGACCTACCTGGCGGCAAGCTACAAGTTCTGAGGTCGCTGTTATCCTGTGCCGGCCTCATCGCGAGGAGTGCATGACCCGTGGGAGCGGGCTTGCCCCGCGATGAGGCCGGTACAGGCATTCGCTATTCAAAGGAGAACTGCATGAAATTGCTGGTGGTCGAGGACGAGGCGCTGCTGCGTCATCACCTGTTCACCCGCCTCGGCGAGGGCGGCCATGTGGTGCAGGCGGTGGCCAACGCCGAGGAAGCCTTGTACCAGGCCGAGCAGTACAACCATGACCTGGCGGTGATCGACCTGGGCCTGCCGGGCATGAGCGGGCTGGACCTGATCCGTCAGTTGCGCAACCTTGGCCAGACCTTCCCGATCCTGATCCTCACCGCCCGCGGCAACTGGCAGGACAAGGTCGAAGGCCTGGCCGCCGGCGCCGACGACTATGTGGTCAAGCCGTTCCAGTTCGAAGAGCTGGAGGCGCGCCTCAACGCCTTGCTGCGCCGCTCCAGCGGCTTCACCCAGTCGACCATCGCCGCCGGCCCGCTGGTGCTCGACCTCAACCGCAAGCAGGCGACCCTGGACGAGCAACCGCTGGCGCTGACCGCCTACGAATACCGCATCCTCGAGTACCTCATGCGCCATCACCAGCAGGTGGTGGCCAAGGACCGGTTGATGGAACAGCTGTACCCGGACGACGAGGAGCGCGACCCGAACGTCATCGAGGTGCTGGTCGGCCGCCTGCGTCGCAAGCTCGAGGGCGACAACGGCTTCAAGCCGATCGATACCGTGCGTGGCCTGGGCTACCTGTTCACCGAGCGCTGCCGATGATCCGTTCGCTGCGGGTGCGCCTGATGCTGGCGGCGGCGTTGCTGGCGCTGCTGTTCATGCTGGCGTTGCTGCCGGCGCTGCAGAAGGCCTTCAGCCTGGCGTTGCAGGAGTCCATCGAGCAGCGCCTGGCCTCGGACGTGACCACGCTGATTTCCGCCGCGCGCATCGAGCATGGCCAGTTGCAGATGCCGGCGCTGCTGCCGGACGAGCGTTTCAACCTGCCGTATACAGGCTTGCTCGGCTACATCTTCGACCGCCAGGGCAAGCTGGTGTGGCAGTCGCGGGCCACGCGCAACCGCAACATCAACTACCACCCGCGCTATGACGGGCGTGGCAACGAATTCGCCCGTATTCACCAGGACGACGGCGAGGAGTTCTTCGTCTATGACGTCGAGGTCAGGCTGCTTGGCGGCAAGAGTGCGGCGTTCAGCATCGTCGCCCTGCAACCGGTCCGCGAATACCAGGACACCCTCAATGGCCTGCGCGAGAAACTCTATTTCGGCTTCGGCGCGGCGCTGCTGGCGCTGATGGTGCTGCTCTGGGCCGGCCTGACCTGGGGCCTGCGCTCGCTGCGCCGGCTCAGCTCCGAGCTGGACGACGTGGAGAGCGGCGCCAGGGATGGACTGAGTCGCGAGCACCCACGCGAGCTGCTGCGCCTGACCGGCTCGCTCAACCGCCTGCTGCGCAGCGAGCGCGAGCAGCGCCAGCGCTACCGCGACTCGCTCGACGACCTGGCCCACAGCCTGAAGACCCCGCTGGCGGTGCTGCAGGGCGTGGGCGAGAGCATGGAGCAGGGCGACCGCGAGCAGGCGCGGGTGCTGCAGAGCCAGATCGAGCGCATGAGCCAACAGATCGACTACCAATTGCAGCGCGCCAGCCTGCGCAAGAGTGGCCTGGTAAAGCACCAGGTCGAGCTCAAGCCGTTGCTCGACAGCCTGTGCAGCACCTTGGCCAAGGTCTATCGCGACAAACGCGTCGAGGTCGGTTTCGATCTCCCGGCCGATGCGCGGGTGCCGATGGAACAGGGGGCCTTGCTTGAACTGCTCGGCAACCTGCTGGAGAACGCCTACCGGTTGTGCCTGGGGCAGGTGCGGGTCAGCCTGCGCGAAGCGCCGGGGCAACTGGAACTGTGGATCGAGGACGACGGCCCGGGCGTGCCGCCCGACCAGCGTGAGCGCATTCTCGAACGCGGCGAGCGGCTGGACCGCCAGCACCCCGGGCAGGGGATCGGCCTGGCGGTGGTCAAGGACATCATCGACAGCTATGACGCCGAGTTGAGCCTGGGCGATTCGCCGTTGGGCGGGGCTGCGTTCCATATCGCTTTCCGACTCGATTGATTCTGCCTTTCCAGTGCAGGGGGCGGTGCGTGGGAGCGGGCTAGCCCCGCGATACCGGCGAAGCCGGTGCCATCCGGAGCGGTCCTCATCGCGGGGCAAGCCCGCTCCCACCGGGAAGTCCCACTGAGTACCTCTGAGGCGGATTCCCGCCAACCCGCCCTGTACGATTTCCGCCATCGGGCGGAAATCCGCCATTTCCTACCGGCTACTGCGCCCCGTCCCGGGGCATTCACACCCTGTAATCATTGGCTGTGCACCTCAAGCGGGCACTTTGGCATCGCCCTTGCTATTCACCTGGCAGAGGCCTGCCCAGGCGCTCGAACACAACGACAAATCCCTCCGGGTACAGGAGGGTTCGCGATTCAGGTGCCCCGACATCCTGGGAAGGATGCGCCGGCCCACTTGAGGAAAAATTAGCCATGACGACTCGTCAGCCGCTGTACAAATCGCTGTATGTCCAGGTGATCGTCGCGATCACCATCGGTATCCTGCTCGGCCACTACTACCCGGAGACCGGCGTAGCCCTCAAACCCCTGGGTGACGGCTTCGTCAAGCTTATCAAGATGGTCATCGCGCCGATCATCTTCTGTACCGTGGTCAGCGGCATCGCGGGCATGCAAAGCATGAAGTCGGTCGGCAAGACCGGCGGTTACGCGCTGCTGTACTTCGAGATCGTCTCCACCATCGCCCTGATCATCGGCCTGGTGGTGGTCAACGTGGTGCAGCCGGGCGCCGGCATGCACGTCGACGTCAGCACCCTCAACGCCAGCAGCGTGGCTGCCTATGCCGCCGCCGGCGCGCAGCAGACCACCGTCGGCTTCCTGCTCAATGTCATCCCCAACACCGTGGTCGGCGCCTTCGCCAACGGCGACATCCTGCAAGTGCTGATGTTCTCGGTGCTGTTCGGTTTCGCCTTGCACCGCCTGGGCAGCTACGGCAAGCCGGTGCTGGACCTGATCGATCGCTTCGCCCATGTCATGTTCAACATCATCAACATGATCATGAAGCTGGCCCCGATCGGCGCCTTCGGCGCCATGGCCTTCACCATCGGCCAGTACGGCGTGGGTTCGCTGGTGCAGCTGGGCTACCTGATGGCCTGCTTCTACATCACTTGCCTGCTGTTCATCCTGGTCGTGCTGGGCGGTATCTGCCGCGCCCATGGCTTCAGCGTCATCAAGCTGATCCGCTACATCCGTGAAGAGCTGCTGATCGTGCTGGGCACCTCGTCCTCGGAGTCGGCCCTGCCGCGCATGCTGGCCAAGATGGAGCGCCTGGGCGCGAAGAAATCCGTGGTTGGCCTGGTGATCCCGACCGGTTACTCGTTCAACCTGGACGGTACCTCGATCTACCTGACCATGGCCGCGGTGTTCATTGCCCAGGCCACCGACACCACCATGGACATCACCCACCAGATCACCCTGTTGCTGGTGCTGCTGGTGGCCTCCAAGGGGGCCGCAGGCGTCACAGGTTCGGGCTTCATCGTCCTCGCCGCCACCCTGTCGGCCGTCGGCCACCTGCCGGTTGCCGGCCTGGCGCTGATCCTGGGTATCGACCGCTTCATGTCCGAAGCCCGCGCCCTGACCAACCTGATCGGCAACGCTGTGGCCACCGTGGTCGTGGCCAAGTGGGTCAAGGAGCTGGACACCGACACCCTGCAGGCCGAACTGGCGTCTGGCGGCTCGCCGCTGATCGACACCCGTCCGACCGACGACCTGGGCGTGGCCGAAGGCCCGGCGCGTTGACCACCTCGCGGTAAGTGCAAAAGCCCATCTTCGGATGGGTTTTTTTATTTCTGGTGTCGCTGCGGCCTGGGTGAACGTTCATGGAGGAGGTGGTAGATGGTTATCTACGGTTGTGATCCTGCGGCGGGTAGATTGGATTTCGCTGGGGGGCGCACGGCTTGGCCTGACAGGCACCCCAGGTATGCGTATTCCAACCGAAGAAGGAAATCATCCGATGGGCAAACCCAATGATATGCAACCCACTCCCACGATCACCTTGCGAGGAGGCTGCGGTGATGACGTGTTGGATGGAGGAAATGGAAATGATGTGATTGCCGGGGGCAAGGGGCGCGATGTGCTTGAGGGTGGCAAGGGCGACGACTGCCTGATCGGTGGCAAAGGCGACGATGTGCTGGATGGTGGCATGGGCGCCGACCGTCTGTATGGCGGCAGGGGTCATGATGTGCTGATTGGTGACAGCGGCAGGGATGTGCTCAGGGGCGGCAAGGGTAACGATTTTCTCGAAGGGGGCCTGGGCACCGATATCCTGGGCGGTGGCCAGGGTGCGGATGTGTTCGTGTTCTCGAAGCTCGCTGACATGGGCGTGGGCAAGCGGCGAGATATCGTCACCGATTTCAATGGTGCCGCCGGCGATCGTATTGACTTGCGTGGCCTGGCGAAATCCGAGGGACTGGACAGTCTGGTCTTTGTGGGGGATGCCGCCTTCACCGATACCGGGCAACTGCGTTTTGAGCGTGAGATCCTGTCTGGCAACGTACGCGGTACCCTCAAGCCGGACTTCGAGATCAAGTTGGCTGGCGTGACGACTTTCAAGGCTGAATATCTGATGCTTTGACCCCTGCGCTTGCGTGTTTGTCCATCAGCTGCCACGCCACGCGCGGGGTACATCATTCGACCCGGGTCTCGCCGCTGTACACCAGGATCTCCCGGCAGCGCCGGCACAGGTAGCGCCGCCCCTGGCGCACCAGCTTGTGGCGCTGGGCGGTGAACGGGAAATCGCTCTCCGGGCACGGACAACGGTAGATGTAGCGTGTCGCCACGCGCCGCTGCACCTCGTAGTTGTGGCAGCGGTTCGGCGGCAGCTCGTACACCCCGCGCATGATCAACTGCCATTCCTCGCCATGGGCCTGGATGCGCTCGCCGAATAGCTGGTGGGCGATCAGGTGGGCGACTTCGTGGGCCACGGTCTGGCGCAGGAAGTCTTCGGCGTTCTCGCGGTACAGCTGCAGGTTGAAGCGCAGCAGGTTCTCGTGCAGGTGGGCGACGCCGGCCTTCTGTCCGCGCAGCTTGAAGCTGACCTGCGGGCGCGGGAAGGGGCGTTTGAAGAAGGTTTCGGCTTGCTGGAAACAGGTTTCGACGCGTTGTCTGAGCAGCTCGGGCATGGCGGGGTAGTTCTCCTGACCGGGCATTATGCCGCAGGCAATGGGCGGCTGCCGAGCCGTCGGTCAGGCACACGAAGCGAGGCCGCCTTGCGGCGGCCTCGGTGATGCCCCAGTGTTGGTTGGATCTGGTTGGTATGCGTTTAGTTGGTGTAGACGGGCCCCACGCCCAGTCCCCAGATGATCACGGTTGCGGCCATGATCGCCACCAGAACCACGAGGCCCACCGCCAGCACGGAGCTTGAGAACAGGAAGCCTTCATCTGACGGTATGTTCATGAAGGTCGGCAAGCCGACATACAGCAGGTACACGGTGTAGCAGATCGCCGCTGTGCCGATCAGCATGCCCAGCCACAGGTGCGGGTACAGTGCCGCGAGGCCGCCGATGAACAGCGGGGTGGCGGTGTAGGTGGCAAAGGCGATGCACTGCGCCATGCTCGGGTTGGCGTCGTAGGTGCGCGCCATCCAGTGGATGAAGGCGCCCATCACCGCGACCCCGGCGAGCATCGCCAGGTAGGACATGATGCTCATCCACAACGCGCTTTCCATGGTCAGCATCACGGCTGGCCGCTCGCCGATCACCCAGCCGACCTGGGTGGTGCCGATGAACGCCGACACGGCGGGAATCGCCGCCAGGATCAGCGTGTGTGTCAGGTACATGTGGCTGATGCTTTCGTCCTCGCCACGAATCTCCCGCCACTCCTGGTCGGGGTGGGTGAACAGCCCAACAACGTGATGAATCATACGGGTCACTCCTATCGTCGTTGCCAAACGCCCCCCGGATGGAGCGCCTATGGCCCGAGGCCAGGACACCAGGTGCTGCGCCAATGTGGCCTTATGTCGCAGTATAGGAAGCCGTTCCCCACAGAAAACCGGCTTTTTAGAGCAAATCGCGCTGTCAGGACCGGTGCTGATTCCCTTGAAGTCTTTATCGGATTCACCTACTGCGCCGCCCGGTTTGTGCGTAAAATAGCCGGCTTTTGTCACACCTCGCGGATTCAAGCGCTATGGGCACCCTCTCGGTCAACCAGAACAAACTGCAAAAACGCCTGCGTCGCCTCGCTGGCGAAGCCATCACCGACTTCAACATGATCGAGGATGGCGACAAGGTCATGGTCTGCCTGTCCGGCGGCAAGGACAGCTACACCATGCTCGACGTTCTGTTGCACCTGCAGAAGGTGGCGCCGATCAAGTTCGAGATCGTCGCGGTGAACATGGACCAGAAGCAGCCGGGCTTCCCCGAGCACGTGCTGCCGGCCTACCTCAAGGAACTGGGTGTCGAGTATCACATCGTCGAGAAGGACACCTACTCGGTGGTCAAGGAGCTGGTGCCCGAGGGCAAGACTACCTGCTCGCTGTGCTCGCGCCTGCGTCGCGGCACCTTGTACACCTTCGCCGACGAGATCGGCGCGACCAAGATGGCCCTGGGGCACCACCGCGACGACATCGTCGAGACCTTCTTCCTCAACATGTTCTTCAACGGCGCGCTCAAGGGCATGCCGCCGAAGCTGCGCGCCGACGACGGCCGCAACGTGGTGATCCGCCCGCTGGCCTACTGCAGCGAGAAGGACATCCAGGCCTACTCGGACATGAAGGAATTTCCGATCATCCCGTGCAACTTGTGCGGCTCGCAGGAAAACCTGCAGCGCCAGGTGGTCAAGGACATGCTGGTGGAGTGGGAGCGCAAGCACCCGGGCCGTACCGAGAGCATCTTCCGCGCCCTGCAGAACGTCGCGCCGTCGCAGCTGGCCGACCGCAACCTGTTCGACTTCACCAGCCTGAAGATCGACGAGAGCGCCACCCCGCGCTTCCTCGACGTGCTGAACATCTGACCTTATGCGCGACTACCAGTGGTTGCATGAGTACTGCCTGAACCGCTTCGGTTCGGCCCAGGCGCTGGAAGCCTTCCTGCCGCAGCCGCGCACACCCGCGCAGCTGCGCGACATCACCGACGACCGCTACCTGTCGACCCTGGCCCTGCGCGTGTTCCGCGCCGGGCTCAAGCACAGCCTGGTGGATGCCAAGTGGCCGGCGTTCGAGCAGGTGTTCTTTGGCTTCGACCCGGAGAAAGTGGTGCTGATGGGCGCCGAGCACCTGGAGCGGCTGATGCAGGACGAGCGCATCATCCGCCACCTGGGCAAGCTCAAGAGCGTGCCGCGCAATGCGCAGATGATCCTCGACGTGGCGAAGGAGAAGGGCAGTTTCGGCGCGTTCATCGCCGGCTGGCCCGAGACCGATATCGTCGGGCTGTGGAAGTACCTGGCCAAGCATGGCAACCAGCTGGGCGGGTTGTCGGCGCCGCGTTTCCTGCGCATGGTCGGCAAGGACACCTTCATCCCCACCGACGACATGGCCGCCGCGTTGATCGCCCAGAAGATCATCGACAAGCCGCCGACCAGCCTGCGTGACCTGGCGCTGGTGCAGCAGGCGTTCAATCAGTGGCACGCCGAAAGCGGTCGGCCGCTGTGCCAGCTGTCGGTGATGCTGGCGCATACCGTCAACCATTGAGATCGCCGGGGCCGCAACGCGGCCCCGATACGTTCAGGCACCTTCGCCAGCCAGGCGTCGATCCTGCTGGAACTTCCAGCGCACGAACAACAAGCCGCTGACGAACAGCCCCAGGCTCACCAGCACCTCGACCCAGCCGAACAGCGCTCGGGCGGGGTCGAAGGCGGCCAGCACGCCCTTGATGAAGTAGATATTGACCACGAAGCAGGTCCAGGCATGCGCCCGGGCACTGCCCATCAGCATGCCCGGCAGCAGCAGCAGCAGGGGGATCAGCTCGATGGCCAGGATCACTTCGACCCGCGCCCCGTGCAGGTTGGCGAACCACAGATTGTTCACCACCAGCAGGGCGATCAGGCCGAAGAAGCAGGCCAGGCTCAGGGCGCGGGTCAGCCGTACGCGTGGGGCGAGCCACTCCAGCGGCGGCAGCACCTTGGGTTTTCTAGCCACGCTGGCCACCCAGGGCCTTGGCGGTGTTGGCCAGGCGTTGGCCGAGGGCGCGGCACAGGGTGATCTCGTGCTGGTCCAGCTCGCGCTTGCCGTCGGCGCCGGCATGGTGGCTGGCCCCATATGGGGTGCCGCCGCCGCGGGTATCGAGCAGCGCCGACTCGCTGTAGGGCAGGCCGGTGACCAGCATGCCGTGGTGCATCAGCGGCAGCAGCATCGACAACAGGGTGGTTTCCTGGCCGCCGTGCAGGCTGGCGGTGGAAGTGAACACCGCCGCTGGCTTGCCCACCAGCTCGCCGCCCAGCCACAGGCTGCTGGTGCCGTCGAGGAAGTACTTGAGCGGCGCGGCCATGTTGCCGAAGCGGGTCGGGCTGCCCATGGCCAGGCCCGCGCAGTGGCGCAGGTCGTCGAGGGTGGCGTACAGCGCGCCGCTGGCCGGGATGTCCGGGGCCACGGCTTCGCACTCGGTGGAGATCGCCGGCACCGTGCGCAGGCGTGCCTCCAGGCCGGTCATCTCGACGCCGCGGGCAATGTGCCGGGCCATCTCGCTGGTCGAGCCGTGGCGGCTGTAGTACAGCACCAGGATGTAGGGTTCGCTCACGGCAGGATCTCCAGGACCTTCTCGGGTGGGCGGCCGATCACGGCCTTGTCACCGGCTACCAGGATCGGGCGCTCGATCAGCTTGGGATGCTCGACCATCGCCTTGATCAGCTGAGCGTCGCTCAGGGCAGGGTTGGCCAGGTCGAGTGCCTTGTATTCGTCTTCGCCGGTGCGCAGCAATTGGCGCGCGCCGATGCCCAGCTTGGCGAGCAGCTGTTCGAGGGTGGCGGCGTCCGGCGGGGTTTCGAGGTAGCGCACGATGGTCGGTGCGAGGCCGCGCGCTTCGAGCAGTTCCAGGGCGCCGCGGGATTTCGAGCAGCGCGGGTTATGATAGAGGGTCAGATCGGTCATGACGGGTCGCATCCAGCTGGGTGTGGCGGCTATTCTAACCGCAGCGACCGACTTCAATGCTTGAAAACTTCGAGAAGGATTGACCCATGGCAAGGCGTTTGGCAGCTGCACTGGCCATCACCGCGAGCCTGCTGCTCGGCGGCTGCGGTGCGGACTACGGCGTGGACCAGCACGGCAATACGGTGAAGGCCGAACAGGTCGACGGGCACTGGTTGGTGCTCAACTACTGGGCCGAATGGTGCGGCCCGTGCCGTACCGAAATACCTGAACTCAATGCTGCTGCCAAGCAGTGGGAAAGCCAGGGTATCCGGGTGCTGGGGGTGAACTTCGATGGTTTGCAGGGCGCCGACCTCAAGGCCGCCGCCGAGACCCTCGGCATCGGCTTCACCGTGCTCGCGCAAGACCCGGCCGAGCGTTACGAACTGCCGCGCAGCGAGGCGCTGCCGGTGACCTACATCATCGATGACAAGGGCAAGGTGCGTGAGCAATTGCTGGGCGAGCAGACCCTCGAGGGTTTGCAGGCCAAGATCAAGGCGTTGAAAGGCGGCGCCTGAACCCTGCATCGCGGGGCAAGCCCGCTCCCGCATAGGAGCGGGCTTGCTCCGCGATGGTTTCAGCCTTCCTCAGGCCAGAACCGCAGCGGCTTGCCCTCGGCCGGCCAGAAGCGGATCTGCTCGATTGGCGACACGTCCCAGCGCTGCACCGTCTCCAGCGCCTGCAGGAAGCGTTTCTCCTGCTCCATCAGCGCTGGCGCGCACAGCTTGCGGGTCTTGCCGACCTTGCCGAAGCTCAAGTGCTCGCCGTTCAGCGTGTAGGGCGCGAACCAGTGGTTACAGCCGGCATTGCCATAGGCACGGCCATCGCTGGCCAGGGTCAGGGTCAGGTGGCTGTAGTCGATCAGCGGGCGTTCACCAATCCACTCCAGCAGGTAGCTTTGCTCCTGCTGCAGCTTCGAAGGTTGCGACGCGCAGCCCATCAGGCCGGTGGCGATCAGCACGCCGGTCAGCAGCTGTTTCACTCAGGCGCGCTCCTGGCACTGCGGGCACAGGTGCTTGTCGCCCTGGCTGGCCCAGCCCAGCTCCTGGACACGGGCGCTGGCTGCCGGGGCGTGGCCTTTCTTGCCGAGCTTGGCTTCGGCGGCGAACTCGAAGTCCAGCACCGCGTCGCAGCCGTCGCACTTGACTTGCCACTCGTGGATTTCCAGTTCGTTGAATACTGGCCCCTGGGCTACGGCCACCCACTGCCCGGTGGGGTTGATCAGGTGGCGCACGCTGTCCACGGTCAGGCGCATGGACAGGGTTTTGCTGCCTTTGAGCGAAACCAGCAGTGCGTCGCCTTTCTGGATCGAGCCGCCGTTGCCGGTGACCTGGTAGCGGCCCGGCACCAGCGCGCGGCACTCGATCAGGGTGTGTTGCGGGTTGAAAAGGGTGTAGCGGAAATCGTGTTCGACCATGGGTCCTCCAGAAATGCCGCGTATCTTAGTGTGGTGCTTCACAAATAACGACCCTAATTCGCGGCGCTTTTTGCGCTCATGCTGCGTTGTCGCTCCTCGCCGTAGCCGGGCTACGACTCGTCGCGACGCCTTGCTTGAGCACAAAAATCACGCGCGACTTATGGGGCGTATTTGCAAAGCACCACACTAGCATCCACCGTTTACAAGATTCTGCGGATTGCCTGCCGCCCAGCGGGAGATGTTGTCCAGGGTGGTGGCCGCGATGGCATCCAGGGCCTCGCGGGTAAGGAACGCCTGGTGGGCGGTGACGATCACGTTGGGGAAGGTCAGCAGCCGTGCCAGCACGTCGTCCTGCAGCGGCAAGTCGGAGCGGTCCTCGAAGAACAGCTGCGCTTCCTCTTCATAGACATCCAGCCCCAGGTAGCCAAGCTGGCCGCTCTTGAGCGCATCGATCAGTGCCGGGGTGTCGACCAGGGCGCCGCGGCCGGTGTTGATCAGCATGGCGCCGGGCTGCAGTTGGGCCAGGCTCTGGGCGTTGATCAGGTGGCGGGTGTGCTCGGTGAGCGGGCAGTGCAGGCTGATGATGCGTGCCTGGCGCAGCAGCTCGGGCAGTTCCAGGTAGCGGGCGCCGAGGGCGACCAGCTCAGGGTTGGTGTAGGGGTCGTAGGCCAGCAGCTGGCAGCCGAAGCCGGCCATGATGCGGGCGAAGGCCGCGCCGATCTGGCCGGTGCCGACCACGCCGACGGTCTTGCCGTGCAGGTCGAAGCCGGTCAGCCCGTGCAGGGTGAAATCGCCTTCGCGGGTGCGGTTGTAGGCCCGGTGCAGGCGGCGGTTGAGGGCCAGGATCAGGGCCACGGCATGTTCGGCGACGGCGTGCGGTGAATAAGCCGGGACGCGCACCACGCTGACCCCGAGACTCTGCGCGGCGGCCAGGTCGACGTGGTTGTAGCCGGCCGAGCGCAGGGCGATCAGGCGTGTGCCGCCGGCGGCCAGGCGCTGCAGGACCTGGGCGTCGAGTTCATCGTTGATGAAGGCGCAGACCACCTCGAAGCCCTGGGCGAGGGCTGCGGTGTCCAGGGTCAGGCGGGCGGGCTGGTAGTGCAGCTCCAGGGCGCCCGCGCTGGCGGCGCGAGTGAAGCTTTCCTGGTCGTAGTGCTGGCTGCTGAACAACAGGGCGCGCATGGGGGGCTTCCTTCTGTGAGTCGGCAACAGTCTAGGCCGTCAGAGAGATCGGGTATTGATCTGTGACGGCCCTGTCGCGGGGCAAGATGCACCGCCGCTCCCACGACTCTTGCAAAGCCTATTCAGGCGCTTTCGCGCGCCTGCTCGGCCAGTCGGCTGATGGCCTGGTCCAGTTCGTCCAGGGCCTGCAACGCCTGGGGGCTGTCCTGCTTGAGCAAGGTCTCGCTGCGCTGACAGGCCGCCCGCAACTGCGGTACGCCGCAATAACGCGAGGCGCCGTTGAGTCGGTGTACCCGTTCGATCATGGCATTGCGATCGGCCGCGTCGCGAGCGGCCTGGATCGCCTCGCGGTCAGAATCCAGCGATGCCAGGAGCATGGCCAGCATATCCGCCGCCAGGTCCGGCTTGCCGGCAGCCAGTCGCAGGCCTTCCTCCGGGTCGAGCACCTTCAGCTCGCTGCTGTCGGGCAGGCGTTCGCTGGTGCGCTCCTGTTGCGGTGCGCCCAGGTTCAGGCCGGTCCACTTCATCACGACCTGGGCCAGCTGGCGCTCGCTGATCGGCTTGGTCAGGTAGTCGTCCATGCCGCTGTGCAGCAGGGCGCGCTTTTCGTTGGCCATGGCGTGGGCGGTGAGGGCCACGATGGGTAGGGGCGGGCCGCTCTGGCTGGCTTCCCACTGGCGGATCTGTTCGGTGCAGGCACGGCCATCCATGCCGGGCATCTGCACATCCATCAGCACCAGGTCGAAGGGCTCGTCCTGCACGGCCTGCACCGCGGCATAGCCACTGTTCACCGCCAGTACCTCGGCGCCCATCCCTTCGAGCAGGGTCTGCACCAGCAGCAGGTTGGCCGGGTTGTCGTCGACGCAGAGGAGCTTGGGCATGCGCTGGCCGCCGTTGCTGCGCTGCTCGCATACTGGGCGGCGGGGTTGTACCAGTTCCAGCAGCAGGCGGCGCAACTTGCGCGTGCAGGTGGGCTTGGCCAGCAATTGGCCGTGGGCGTTGGGCAGGTAAGGATGGTAGAGCGGTTGCTCGGTGGTGGGGCACAGCACCACGCACTGGCAACCCAGGCGCTCGAGCTGTTGGTGGTACTGCCCCAATTGTTCCGGCGCCAGGCTGCCGAGGTTGACCCCGAGCACGGCGAACTCGAACGGCTGCCCGGCCTGGCTTGCCGCCTGCACGCCGTGCAGCAGCTGGTCGCAGGAGGCGAACACGCTGACCGCCAGGCCGCAGTCCTCCAGTTGGTGCTCCAACGCCTGGCGGGCCAGGTCGTGCCCGTCGACGATGGCCACGCTACGGCCGACCAGGGCCTGGGCGGGTTGCTCCTCGGTGTCGTCGTGGGCCTTGGGCAGGTTGAGGCTGATCCAGAACTGCGAGCCTTCGCCCGGCGTGCTGTCGACGCCGATTTCGCCCCCCATCTGTTCGATCAGGCGCTTGGAGATCACCAGGCCCAGGCCGGTACCGCCGGGCTGGCGCGACAGCGAGTTGTCGGCCTGGCTGAAGGCCTGGAACAGGGTGCGCACATCCTGCGGCGACAGGCCGATGCCGGTGTCTTGGACGCTGATGCGCAGTTGCACGCTGTCTTCCTGCTCGTCCTCGAGCATGGCGCGCACGACGATGGTGCCTTCGCGGGTGAACTTGATGGCATTGCTCACCAGATTGGTGAGGATCTGCTTGAGCCGCAACGGGTCGCCTACCAGCGACAACGGGGTGTCGCGGTAGACCAGGCTGAGCAGCTCCAGCTGTTTGGCGTGGGCGGCCGGGGCAAGGATGGTCAGGGTGTCCTGGATCAGGTCGCGCAGGTTGAGCGGGATGCTGTCGAGCACCAGCTTGCCGGCCTCGATCTTGGAGAAGTCGAGGATCTCGTTGATGATCCCCAGCAGGTTGTCGGCGGATTTCTCGATGGTGCCGAGGTAGTCGAGTTGGCGCGGGCTCAGCTCGCTCTTCTGCAACAGGTGGGTGAAGCCGAGGATGCCGTTGAGCGGGGTGCGGATCTCATGGCTCATGTTGGCGAGGAACTCGGACTTGATGCGGCTGGCCTCCAGGGCCTCCTTGCGCGCCATGTCCAGCTCGATGTTCTGGATCTCGATGGTTTCGAGGTTCTGGCGCACGTCCTCGGTGGCCTGGTCGATGCTGTGCTGCAGCTCTTCGTGGGCGCTGTGCAGGGTCTCGGCCATGCGGTTGATGCCGGCGCCCAGTTCGTCGAGCTCGTGGCTGCCCATGGCCGGCAGGCGTTCGTCGAGGTGGCCGTCCTTGAGCTGGTTGACCGCGTGCTTGATGCGGTTGATCGGGTCGTTGATGGTGCGGCTCATGCGCAGGGCGAGCAGCGCGGTCAGGCTCAGGCAGGCGAGGATCAGCAGCAGGCTGGTGAACAGGTTGCGGTAGCCGCGCAGCAGTGTGCCGTCGTGGGACAGCTCGATTTCTACCCAACCGAGCAGGCGCTCGGCCTCGGCGGGCACGGCGTCGGTGGCCAGGTCGCGGTGATGGCCGAACACCGGCATCAGGTAGCGGGTGGCATCATTGCCGGTGCGCTGCAGCAGTTGCGTGCCGGTACCGCCGCTGGGCGGCTGGTTGAGCATGCTGGGGCCGGCGTGGGCCAGGCGCGTGCGGTCGGCGGCGAGGAACGCCACGGCGCGCACGTCGACCTGCTCCAGGGCCTGGGCCGCGATGCGCTCCAGTTGCGCCGGGGACTGGCGGGCCAGGGCCGGCGCCGCCAGGGGCGCCAACTGCTCGGCGATCATCTTGCCGCGTTGCAGCAGCTGCGTGCGCAGGTCGCTCTGTTGCAACCAGGTGAAGTAACTGCCCAGCACCAGGGCCATCAGGCTGGCGGGGAGCAAGGCCAGCAGCAGGACGCGGCTGCGGATTCCCAAACGGTCGAGCACACCTGTCTCCTGTCATGTGCCTTTAAAAGCGCTGTTCGCGCATCAGCGGGAACGTTACTCCGCACCGGGGGCATTTGTAAGGCTTTTTGTTTGCCAAGTGAGGCTGGTCCCTCGATGGTGCGTCAGTCGGGCAATGGTTGCCTTGCCAGGAGCGCTTGCCCAATAATCACGCAACTGAGAATCGATGGCAGTTGCCAATGCATCCTGAAGCTATTCGCGCCACCAATATCCTGGCCATCGAGGACGACCCCGTGCTGGGTGCCTACCTGCACGAAGAGCTGCGCCGCGGTGGTTTCCGAGTGACCTGGTGCCGCAGTGGCCTGGAAGGCCTCGAGGCGGCGGGGCGACAGGTCTTCGACTTGGTTCTGCTGGATATCCTGCTGCCTGGCCTCAATGGCCTGGATGCCCTGGCCAGCCTGCGCCGGTGCAGCGCCACGCCTGTCATCCTGATGTCCGCGCTGGGGGCCGAGGCCGACCGTATCAGCGGTTTCGAGCGGGGAGCGGACGACTACCTGCCGAAGCCTTTCAGTTTCGCCGAGCTGCGGGTGCGCATCGAGGCGATCCTGCGCCGGGTGGCCTTCGAGCGGCGTGCGCTGGTGCCACGCGAGGCGGCGGCGGGGCAGTTGCGCTTCGATGAGCAGGCGGCCGATGTCTGCCTCGCTGGCGCCTGGGCCGGCCTGACCCCTAGTGAGTACCGCCTGCTCGACACCCTGCATCGCAGCCAGGATGAGGTGCTGAGCAAGCCGTTCCTTTACCAGCAGGTGCTGCAGCGTGGCTATTCGCGGCATGACCGCAGCCTGGACATGCATGTCAGCCAGATCCGCCGCAAGCTCAAGGCCATCGGCTATCACGAGCGGCAGGTCCGCACCGTCTGGGGCAAGGGCTATGTGTTCGGCGTGGGCGAGGCCGACTGAACCGTGCTCGATCGCCATTCGCTGTTCTGGAAACTGACCGTCCTGCTGGTGGGCTTCTGCCTGCTGATGATCGGCCTCAGCTACAGCTGGGGTCGCCATATGGAGACCCAGGACGCCTTCCTTTCCGAACCTGCGCGTCAAGTGCTGCGGGGTTACGCGGCCGAGGCGGAGCAGGCCTGGCGCAGCGGCGGCGCTGATGGTGTCGACGCCTGGCTGGCCGAGATGCGTGGGCGCGAGCAAGGCTGGGTGGGAGTGCTCGATGGCGACCTGCAGCCGTTGGGCAGCGCCGACCTGACCGCCGGGCAGGCCCAGCGCCTGACCCGCCTGCGCGGCGTCGACTGGCCGATGAGCCGGCGCAGTATCGGCCAGCCCTGGTTGCGTCTGCCGTTCCCCGGCGCGCCGGAGCAGGGCATGCTGGTGATCGAGCTGCCGGAACGCTTCAACCCGGGCCAGTACCGGTTGTTCTGGCGCATCGTCACCAACGGCATCATCCCTGGACTGTTTACCTTGCTGTTGTGTGTGGGCCTGTACCGCATGCTGATCGTGCCGCTCAATCAATTGCGGGAACAGGCCAGCGCCTGGCGCGCCGACCAGCTGGCGGCGCGCCTGGATTCGCGAACCACCCGGCGCAAGGACGAGCTGGGCGAACTGGCCCGTGCCTTCGATCAGATGGCCGAGCGCCTGCAGGGTACCGTGGCCTTGCAGCAGCAGTTGCTGCGCGACCTGTCCCACGAGCTGCGCACGCCGCTCAGCCGCCTGCGCGTGGCCTGCGACGGCGAGACCGACCTGCAGCGCCTGCGCGAACGCCTGCACCGCGAGGTGGACGGCATGCAGCAGCTGGTCGAAGACACCTTGCAGCTGGCCTGGCAGGACGCCGAGCGCGCCCCGCTGAACCTGGAGCCGATCCAGGTGCCGGCGCTATGGGACCTGCTCAGCGAGAATGCCTGTTACGAAAGCGGCTGGGCACCTGGGCGGTTGCACTGTGCGTTGCCGGCGGACTGCTGGGTGCGGGGCAGCCTCAACGACCTTGCCCAGGCGCTGGAGAACATGCTGCGCAACGCCATCCGGCACTCGCCCGAGGCGGGGGTGGTGCGTCTGGGCGGCTGGCGTGAAGGCGGGTATTGGCGTATCGACCTGGAGGACGACGGCGGTGGCGTGGCCGAGGAAGACCTCGAGCGGATCTTCGCGCCGTTTTCCCGGTTGGACGGGGCACGGCCCGGGGACGGTGGCTTCGGCTTGGGCTTGAGCATTGCCCGCAATGCGATCCGCCGCCAGGGTGGGCTGGTGTGGGCGGTCAATGGCGAGCGTGGCCTGCGCCTGTGCATGCGCCTGCCTGCCCATGAAGCGGGGCCATCGGTTGGTCCGGCGCGGGCAAGCCCGCGGCCAGGAAGCAACTCCTTATAGCTACCCGCTATAACCACCGACAATTGCGTGATATGGCCGCGCCGGGTTTGCCGGTATGATAGGCGCCCCTGCCGTCCGGATTGCGAAAACGCCCATGACCCTGCAGTACCCAACCATCGCCGACTGCGTCGGCCATACGCCGCTGGTTCGCCTGCAGCGCATCGCCGGGAACACCAGCAATACCTTGCTGCTCAAGCTCGAAGGCAACAACCCGGCAGGTTCGGTCAAGGACCGCCCGGCGTTGTCGATGATCACCCGTGCCGAACTGCGTGGCCAGATCAAGCCTGGCGACACCCTCATCGAAGCCACCTCCGGCAATACCGGCATCGCCCTGGCCATGGCAGCGGCGATCAAGGGCTACAAGATGATCCTGATCATGCCGGACAACTCCACCGCCGAACGCAAGGCGGCCATGACCGCCTATGGCGCCGAGTTGATCCTGGTGACCAAGGAAGAGGGCATGGAAGGGGCCCGCGATCTCGCGGAAAAACTGCAGGCCGAAGGCCGTGGGCTGGTGCTTGACCAGTTCGCCAACGGCGACAACCCGATCGCGCACTACAACAGCACGGGCCCGGAGATCTGGCAGCAGACCCAGGGCACGATCACCCACTTCGTCAGCTCCATGGGCACGACCGGCACCATCATGGGCTGTTCGCAGTACCTCAAGGAGCAGAACCCGGCGGTGCAGATCATTGGCCTGCAGCCGATGGAAGGCTCGGCCATTCCGGGCATTCGCCGTTGGCCCCACGAGTACCTGCCGAAGATCTTCGACGCCACCCGGGTCGACCGCGTGGTCGACATGTCCCAGCAGGAGGCCGAGGAAACCACCCGTCGCCTGGCCCGCGAAGAGGGCATTTTCTGTGGCGTATCCTCCGGCGGGGCGGTTGCGGCGATGCTGCGCCTGTCCCGTGAAGTCGAGAACGCGGTGATGGTCGCCATCATCTGCGACCGCGGCGACCGTTACCTTTCCACCGGCCTGTTCGATCCGACCTGATGTCCAGAAAGAAAAGCAACACCGGTCTGCGCTTCCAGCCGGCCGGCGGCAACCGTGCCGCACAAGTGCCGGTGGGCAAGAAGCAGCGCCTGCTGATCGAGCGCTTGGCCGGTGACGGCCGTGGCATCGCCTTCAGCGAGGGGCGCACCTGGTTCGTCAGCGGCGCGCTGGGCGGCGAGGACGTCGAGGCGCGGGTACTTGCCGCGCGCGGCAAGGTGGTCGAGGCGCGCCTGGAGCGGGTGTTCCAGGCCAGCCCCGAGCGCCGTGAAGCGCCTTGCCGGCATTACGCCCGCTGTGGTGGCTGCAACCTCCAGCACCTGCCCCATGACGGCCAGCTGGCGCTCAAGCAGCGCCTGCTCGCCGAGCAGTTGCAGCGGGTGGCCGGCGTGCAGCCCGAAGAGTGGGCTGTTCCCTTGTGCGGACCGGAATTCGGCTACCGCCGCCGGGCGCGAGTAGCGGTACGCTGGGATATCAAGGCGCGTCAGCTGGAGGTCGGTTTCCGCGCCGAGGCCAGCCAGGACATCGTTGCCATCGACGACTGCGCGGTGCTGGTACAGCCCTTGCAGGCGATCATGCGTCACCTGCCGACCGTGTTGCGCAGCTTGAGCAAGCCGCAGGCGCTGGGGCATGTGGAGCTGTTCAGCGGTACCGCCGAGGCGGTGTTGGTACGGCATGTGGCGCCATTGCCAAGTGAAGACCTGGCGCGGCTCGAGGCATTCTGCCGCGAAGCCGGCGCCCAATTGTGGCTACAAGGCGAGGGCGAGCCGGCACCGGTGGAGGCCACGGCGCAACTGGGCTTTGCCCTGGAGCCCTGGGGCTTGGAGCTGGCCTGGCGACCGGGCGACTTCGTCCAGGTCAATGCCCAGGTCAATACCTTGATGATCCAGCAGGCTTTGGCCTGGCTGGCGCCCGAGGCGCATGAGCGGGTGCTGGACCTGTTCTGCGGCCTGGGCAACTTTGCCTTGCCCCTGGCGCGTCAGGCGCGCGAGGTGGTGGCGGTGGAAGGCGTGCAGGCGATGGTCAGCCGTGCCGAGGCCAACGCCCACGCCAACAATGTGCATAACGCACGGTTTTTTCAGACCGATTTATCGCAGCCTTTGGCGGGCGCCGGATGGGCTGCCGAGGGCTTTTCTGCGGTACTCTTGGATCCACCGCGCGACGGGGCTTTCGAGGTGGTGCAGGGCATCGCCCGGCTGGGTGCGAAACGGCTGGTCTACGTATCGTGCAATCCGGCCACGCTGGCGCGTGACGCGCAAGTGCTGGTCGGGCAGGGGTACCGGTTAAAAAGGGCCGGGATTCTCGACATGTTTCCTCAGACGGCGCATGTCGAGGCCATGGCGTTATTCGAAGTGGGCTAGCCGGGCTGGCCCTCTTGGTGCGGCCTTCAGGGAGTGAGGGGCGCACAGGTGATAGCCAGTGCACCCGCGTGGTGCGCTGTATGGAAAGGTAAAGCAAAGATGGTACAGGTGAGAGTGCACCAGCCGGTCAACAACGACGGCAGTATCAATCTCGAAGCATGGCTCGATCATGTGGTGAGCGTCGATTCGCAACTCGATCGCCCGGGGTTGAAAGAGGCCTGCGAGTTTGCCCACGAGGTCGAGAAGAAAGGCAACCCGGCCAAGCATTCCTGGGCCGATGGCACGTCCAGTTTCCAGGCGGGGCTCGAGATCGCCGAAATCCTCGCCGACCTCAAGCTCGACCAGGATTCCCTGGTGGCGGCGGTCATCTACCGTTCGGTGCGCGAAGGCAAGGTGACCTTGGCCGAGGTCGGCCAGCGCTTCGGGCCGGTGGTGTCCAAGCTGATCGACGGCGTGCTGCGCATGGCGGCCATCAGTGCCAGCCTCAGTCCGCGCCAGTCGCTGGTGCTCGGCTCCCAGGCGCAGGTCGAGAACCTGCGCAAGATGCTCGTGGCGATGGTCGACGACGTGCGCGTGGCGCTGATCAAGCTGGCCGAACGTACCTGCGCCATCCGGGCGGTGAAGTCCGCCGATGACGAGAAACGCCTGCGCGTGGCCCGCGAGGTGTTCGACATCTATGCGCCGCTGGCGCACCGTCTGGGTATCGGCCATATCAAGTGGGAACTCGAGGACCTGTCGTTCCGCTACCTCGAGCCCGACCAGTACAAGCAGATCGCCAAGTTGCTGCACGAGCGCCGGCTGGACCGCGAGCGTTTCATCAGCGATGTGATGAACCAGTTGCAGAACGAGCTGCTGGCCACCGGTGTCAACGCCGATATCAGTGGCCGGGCGAAACACATCTATTCGATCTGGCGCAAGATGCAGCGCAAGGGCCTGGAGTTCAGCCAGATCTACGACGTGCGTGCGGTACGCGTGCTGGTGCCGGAAGTGCGCGACTGCTACACCGCGCTGGGCATCGTCCACACCCTGTGGCGGCACATTCCGAAAGAGTTCGACGATTACATCGCCAACCCCAAGGAGAACGGCTACCGCTCCCTGCACACCGCGGTGATCGGCCCCGAGGGCAAGGTGCTCGAGGTGCAGATCCGCACCCATGGCATGCACGAGGAAGCCGAGCTGGGCGTCTGTGCCCACTGGCGCTACAAGGGTACCGACGTCAAGCCCAGCTCGAACCACTACGAAGAGAAGATCTCCTGGTTGCGCCAGGTGCTGGAGTGGCACGAGGAACTGGGCGATATCGGCGGCCTGGCCGAACAGCTGCGCGTCGATATCGAGCCGGACCGCGTCTACGTGTTCACCCCCGACGGTCACGCCATCGACCTGCCCAAGGGTTCCACGCCGCTGGACTTCGCCTACCGGGTGCACACCGAGATCGGCCACAACTGCCGTGGCGCCAAGATCAACGGGCGCATCGTGCCGCTGAACTACAGCCTGCAGACTGGCGAGCAGGTGGAGATCATCACCAGCAAGCACGGCAGCCCGAGCCGCGACTGGCTGAACTCCAACCTGGGCTACGTGACCACCTCGCGGGCCCGGGCCAAGATCGTCCATTGGTTCAAGCTGCAGGCCCGAGACCAGAACGTCGCCGCCGGCAAGACCCTGCTCGAGCGCGAGCTGTCGCGTCTGGGCCTGCCGCAGGTGGACTTCGAGCGCCTGGCCGAGAAGGCCAACGTCAAGACCGCCGAGGACATGTTCGCCGCCCTCGGTGCCGGCGACCTGCGCCTGGCGCATATGGTCAACGCCGCCCAGCAGTTGCTCGAACCCGAGCGCCTGGAGCCGGTCGAGCTGATCCCGCGCCAGGCGCGGGGCATCCGTTCGGGCAAGCGCAACGACATCCAGATCCAGGGCGTCGGCAACCTGCTCACGCAGATGGCCGGCTGCTGCCAGCCGCTGCCGGGCGACGCCATCGTCGGCTACATCACCCAGGGTCGTGGCGTGAGCATTCACCGCCAGGACTGCGCTTCGGTGCTGCAGTTGGCGGGCAAGGAGCCGGAGCGCATGATCCAGGTCAGCTGGGGGCCGATCCCGGTGCAGACCTACCCGGTCGACATCATCATCCGTGCCTACGACCGCCCGGGTTTGCTGCGCGACGTGTCGCAGGTGCTGCTCAACGAGAAGATCAACGTGCTGGCGGTCAACACCCGCTCGAACAAGGAAGACAACACCGCCTTGATGTCGCTGACCATCGAGATCCCTGGGCTGGACGCCCTCGGGCGCCTGCTTGGCAGGATCTCGCAGTTGCCCAACATCATCGAGACGCGGCGTAACCGTACCCCTTGAGACAGAACGGGGCCGCTGTGCGGCCCATCGCTGGCAAGCCAGCTCCCACAGGTACGGCATAACCCTGTGGGAGCCGGCTTGCCGGCGATCGAGGGCAAGGCCCTCGCTGAGGAAAAGATATTCATGACCTACACCCTCGACGACCTGCTGCACCTGATGGCCCGCCTGCGCGACCCGCAATACGGTTGCCCCTGGGACCTCAAGCAGGACTACGCCAGCATCGTCCCGCACACGATCGAAGAGGCCTATGAAGTGGCCGACACCATCGAGCGCGGCGACTTCGAGCACCTGCAGGGCGAGCTGGGCGACCTGCTGTTCCAGGTGGTCTACTACAGCCAGCTGGCACGGGAAGAAGGGCGTTTCGAGTTCGACGGCGTGGTCGATGCGATCACCCGCAAGCTGATCCGCCGCCACCCCCATGTATTCCCCACCGGCGAGCTCTATGCGCCGCTGGACACCCCCAAGCTGGACGAGGCCCAGGTCAAGTCGCGCTGGGAAGAGATCAAGGCCGAGGAGCGCGCCGAGAGGAGCGAGCCTGAACAGCTCTCGCTGCTCGACGATGTGCCGGCGGCCTTGCCTGCGCTGTCACGGGCGGCCAAGCTGCAGAAGCGCGCCGCCACGGTCGGCTTCGACTGGCCGGACGCGCTGCCGGTGCTGGACAAGGTGCGCGAGGAGCTCGACGAAGTGCTGCAGGCCATGGCCGATGGCGACAGCGATGCGCTTGAAGATGAGCTGGGCGACCTGCTGTTCGCCACCGTCAACCTGGCCCGCCACCTGCGCCGCGACCCGGAAAACGCCCTGCGCCGCGCCAACCGCAAATTCGAGCGGCGCTTCCGATTCATCGAACAGGCATTGCGCGAGCAGGGCCTGAACATCCAAGATCGTACCCTCGACGAGCTGGACGCCCTGTGGGGCGAGGCCAAGCGTCAGGAAAAGAACCTGCCCAGCTGCGGCTGAGCTGATGCATAAGTGAGTGAACTTCCATGAGCCTTTCCCTTCGCGACCAATTGCTCAAAGCCGGTCTGGTCAACCAGAAACAGGTTTCTCAGACCAACAAGGCCGAGAAAAAACAGAAACGCCTGGAGCACAAGGGCCAGGCCGAGGTGGACGACAGCCAGCAGCGCCTGGCCAAGGAAGCCCTGGCCGAGAAAGCCCGAAAAGACCAGGAGCTGAACCGCCAGGTCCAGGAAAAAGCCGAGCAGAAGGCCCGTGCCGCGCAGATCAAGCAATTGATCGAGGCGACCCGCCTGCCCAAGCTGAATACCGAGGACTACTACAACTTCGTCGATGACAAGAAGGTCAAGCGCATCGCCGTCAACGCCCTGATGCGCAGCAAGCTGAGCAACGGCGCGCTGGCCGTCGTCGCTCATGGCGGTGGCTACGAAGTGATTCCACGCGAGGCGGCGGTGAAGATCCAGGAGCGCGACCCCAAGCGCATCCTGCTGCTCAACACCCATGTCGAGGAGGCGGACGAGGACGACCCGTACGCAGCCTACAAGATCCCTGACGATCTGATGTGGTAAGCATGAAAAACCCCGCCTAGGCGGGGTTTTTCGTTTGAAGGGGGTGTTATTGCGACGGTCGCTGGTTCTCTAGGTATTCCAGCTCCATGCGGTACTGCTGGGCTTGGTGCTCATCATGGAACATGCCGACCAGTTGGCCCTGTTGATGCACATCCCAGATCCGCACACCAGCGGCCAGGCCTTCGTGGGACATTTTCGATTCGTCGCGTTCGGTTACTTGGACTGTCATCGTTAAACTCCACTGCTTCAGTTGGCTGCGACAGCGTGTCGCACACCCTCTTTATAGAGTTTGTTAGCAGGCTAAGTAAATAAAACAGCGATGAAACAAGTTTCATGAATGGGCCAATCGCGGGGCAAGCCCGCTCCCACGAATCGAGCACAAATACGTGGGAGCGGGCTTGCCCCGCGATTGGGCGATACAAGCATTCACCAAAAAAGAAGCCCCGCACAAGACGGGGCTTCTGGTATTGCAGGCAGCGTCATCAGTTGCCTTTGACCGCCTTGCCGTCCACCGTGCCATCCTGCAGCACGATCACGTATTCCTTGCCATCGGTCTCGACCTGGCGCAGTTGCACCAGCAGGTAGTCCCAGTCCTTGGCGAACCACAGCTCGGTGATGCGCTTGCTCTGGCTAGGGTCGCGCACGCGCTCGACCTTGACCGCGTCGACCTGGCCAGTCTTGGTGGCCACTTTCTCGGTGCCCAGCACGCGGAAGTCGTAGGTGTCGATCTCATCACCGTCGACCACCTGGTAGGTCATGCTTTTCTTGCCGGCGGCCACGTCATGCTGCAGTGCCAGTTGATAGGACGACTTGTCCAGCACGCCACGGTTGAGCGGCAGGCTGATCGCGTCGCCACGGTCGCTGCCAGTCACCTTCTTGCCGGTCCAGTCGAAGGTGAGGTCGACTTTCTTCGCCTTGCCGAGGCCGCCGCGTTCGAAGTGGTACTTCTGCGGCAGCAAGGTGTCGTTGTCGAGCTTGAGGGTGCTTTGCTCGGTCAGGCTGGCGATCATCATGGAGGCCTTGAAATTAAGGTCCCAAGTACCGTTGGCGTTCTTCACCAGGCTGCGCTCGGCAGTGCCGCTCATGGGCAGCTGCTTCCAGTCAGCCGTGTAGCTGGCTGCGAAAGGCTTCAGATCAGCTGCCTGGAGGGGCAGGGCGAGCACGGCGAGAGCCAAGAGCAGGGCGCGACGCATAAATTCTCCTAGGATCGAATCAAGTGACCGCTGGCCGCCAGCGGCTGGCCATCCAGTAATGCACCGTGCTCGCCCAGACGCAAGCGTCCTTCGGCGAACCAGCGCACCGCCAGCGGGTAGATCTGGTGTTCCTGCAGGTGCACGCGCTGGGCAAGCGTCTGCGCGCTGTCATCCGCTGCAACCGGCACCACAGCCTGTACGACCAGAGGCCCGCCATCGAGTTCCTCGGTGACGAAGTGCACGCTGCAGCCGTGCTCGGCATCGCCAGCCTCCAGCGCACGCTGGTGGGTGTGCAGCCCTTTATACTTGGGCAACAGTGACGGATGTATGTTGAGCAGGCGGCCTTGATAGTGGCGCACGAAGCCGCCACTCAAGATGCGCATGAATCCAGCCAGCACCACCAGGTCGGGTGCGAAGCCGTCGATCAGCGCCATCAGCGCCGCATCGAAGGCTTCGCGACCGTCGAAGCCGGTGTGCGCGAGCACCGCGGTGTCGATACCGGCTGCCTTGGCGCGTTCCAGGCCGTAGGCATCGGCGCGGTTGGAAATCACCGCGCGGATGCGTACTGGGCCGTTGCTGGCGCTGTTGCTGTCGATCAGCGCTTGCAGGTTGCTGCCGGAGCCCGACAGCAGTACCACGACGTTGCAGGTCTTGCCCGGCATCAGTGTGCCTTGAGGTTCTTGAGCTCGACCTGGGCGGCGCCTTCGGCGGCCTCGGCGATCTGGCCGATGACCCACGGCTGCTCGCCGGCGGCGCGCAACACGTTCAGGGCGTTGTCGACCTGGTCCTGGGCGACGCAGATGATCATGCCCACGCCGCAGTTCAGCACGCGGTGCATTTCATGTTCGTCGACGTTGCCTTTTTCCTGCAGGAAGTCGAACACCATCGGGCGCTGCCAGCTGGCCACGTCGACCACGGCCTGGGCGCCTTTTGGCAGCACGCGCGGGATGTTGTCCAGCAGGCCGCCGCCGGTGATGTGAGCCATGGCCTTGACCGCGCCGGTCTGTTTGATCAGCTGCAGCAGGGGCTTGACGTAGATGCGGGTCGGCGCCATCAGCAGGTCGGCCAGCGGCTTGCCGTCGAGCTGGGTGTTGTCGATGTCGGTGCCGGACACTTCGAGGATCTTGCGGATCAGCGAGTAGCCGTTGGAGTGCGGGCCGGAGGACGGCAGGGCGATCAGGGCGTCGCCGGTGACCACTTTCGAGCCGTCGATGATCTCGGCCTTTTCCACCACGCCGACGCAGAAACCGGCCAGGTCGTAGTCTTCACCTTCGTACATGCCTGGCATCTCGGCGGTTTCACCACCGACCAGCGAGCAGCCGGCCAGTTCGCAACCGGCGCCGATGCCGGTGACCACGGTGGCGGCCACGTCAACGTTGAGCTTGCCGGTTGCGTAGTAGTCGAGGAAGAACAGCGGCTCGGCGCCGCACACCACCAGGTCGTTGACGCACATGGCGACCAGGTCCTGGCCGATGCTGTCGTGCTTGTTCAGGTTCAGCGCCAGGCGCAGCTTGGTGCCGACGCCGTCGGTGCCGGAGACCAGCACCGGCTGCTTGTAGCCGGCCGGGATCTCGCAGAGGGCGCCGAAGCCGCCCAGGCCACCCATGACTTCAGGGCGTGCGGTGCGCTTGGCGACGCCCTTGATGCGTTCGACCAGTGCTTCGCCGGCGTCGATGTCTACACCGGCGTCTTTGTAGCTCAGGGAGGGTTGCTTGCTCATTGATCCAGGCCTTTAGGAGGGAGGGATTCAGAAAAACGACCGGGACGGCCAAGGCCACTTTCAGAAACGGCGGCTGCCTGTACGTCACTGGTCTGCGAAGGCGCGCGATTTTATCAGGGTTGCCCCAAGGCGGCCATCCTCAGGCCGACGGGCAGGCGGGAAATCTGGGCAAAAAACGCTGTTTCACCCTGTGCGACTGGTTGCCGCGTCGGCGCCTGTATAAGGTATAGGCATGGCGACGTGCGCAAAGGCGCGGCACGGCGGAGCATTTTCCGGCGTGGCGCGGTCTCAGCCCACAGGCAAGGGCGCGTCGCCCCAAGGTCATCTGGACAGGAATCCTCAATGCGTCTTCTCAATTTCCTTGCTGGCGCCTGCCTCGCTGTGGCCGGCACCCTCGCGCAGGCCGAAACCGTCTCGGGCCTGTATCAGGTTCGCGAGCCCGTCGAAGGGCAGGGCAGCGAGGCCCGCGCCCAGGCGACCGGCAAGGCGCTCGATACCCTGGTGCTGCGCCTGACCGGCGACCCCAAGGCCGCGCAGAATCCGGCGCTGGCCGCGCTGCGCAAGGACCCGCAACAGATCATCAACCAGGTCGGCACCGAGGCAGGCCCACCGGAGTCGGTGCTGGTCGAGTTCGACCCCGGCAGCACCGAGCGCGCCCTGCGCCAGGCCGGGCTGGCATTGTGGGGCAGCAACCGGCCGTCGGTCCTGGGCTGGTGGCTGAACGACAGTGTCGAGGGCAGCAGCCTGGTCGGCGATGGCCAGGGCGCCGCCGAGCCATTGCGCCGTGCAGCCCAGCATCGCGGCCTGCCCCTGCGCCTGCCATTGGCCGATCTGCAGGAGCAACTGTTGGCCAATGCCAAGCTGCTCGAGGGTAACGACCCCGCGCCGCTGCGCGAGGCGTCCGAGCGCTATGGCGCCGATGCCTTGCTGGCGGTGCACGCCCATGAGGCCGACGGCAAGTGGCAGGGCAAGTGGCAGTTGTGGCTGGGCGACCAGCGTGAACAGGGCAATGCCGAGGGCAGCGATCAGGCGGCCCTGGCCGATGCGGTGCTGCTGGCGGTGAGCAACCGCCTGGCGCCGCGTTATGTCACGCGGCCAGGCGCCAGCAGCGACCTGCAGGTACAGGTGCAGGGGATGAACCTGCAGCGGTACGCCGAACTGAGCCGGGTACTGGAGCCTTATGGCGCCCGTTTGCAGATGGCAGAGGGCGGCACCTTGACCTACCGGGTCAGCGGCAATCGCGAGCAATTGCGCGCCCAGCTGGGCCTGGCCAAGCTGCAGGAGCTGCCTGCCGAGCCTGCAGCCGCCACGCCTGCGCCGAGCGCGCAGGGCGATACCGGCACAACGCCGCCCACCACTGCCGCAACGCCGTTCGACGGCTTGCGCTTTCGCTGGTAAGGAGTGGCGCAAATGACTGACATGCGTCGTTGGGTCTGGGTGGGCGCGGCCTTGGTGATCGCCGTGCTGCTGTACTTCCTGCACAACATCCTCTCACCGTTCCTGGTGGGCATCCTGCTGGCCTACCTGGCCGACCCGCTGGTCGATCGCCTGGAGCGGCTCGGGCTGTCGCGCACCTGGGGCGTGGTGGTGGTGTTCAGCCTGTTCACCCTGATCTTCCTGGCCTTGTTGCTGGTGCTGGTGCCGATGCTGGCCAAGCAGTTGCTGCGCCTGTACGAGCTGGCGCCGCAGATGCTCGACTGGCTGCAGCACGTGGCGCTGCCCTGGGTGCAGAGCCGCCTGGGCTTGGCCGACGGCTTCTGGAAGTTCGACAAGATCAAGGCCGCGATCGGCGAGCACATGGGCCAGACCACCGACATCGTCGGCGTGCTGCTGTCCCAGGCCACCGCCTCGAGCCTGGCGCTGATCGGCTGGCTGGCCAACCTGGTGCTGATCCCGGTGGTGGGCTTCTACCTGCTGCGTGACTGGGACCTGATGATGGCCAAGCTGCGCAGCCTGCTGCCGCGCCAGCGCGAGCCGCAGGTGGTGGGGCTGGCCGGCGAGTGCCACGAGGTGCTGGGGGCGTTCGTGCGCGGGCAACTGCTGGTGATGCTGGCGTTGGGCGTCATCTATTCCTCGGGGCTGATGCTGGTGGGCCTGGAGCTGGGCCTGCTGATCGGCATGCTGGCGGGGCTGGCGGCGATCGTGCCATACATGGGCTTCATCATCGGCATCGGCGCGGCGCTGGTCGCCGGGTTGTTCCAGTTCGGCGGCGACCTCTACCCCATGCTCGGTATCGTCGCGGTGTTCATGGTCGGGCAGGCGCTGGAGGGCATGGTGCTGACGCCGCTGCTGGTGGGCGACCGCATCGGCCTGCATCCGGTGGCGGTGATCTTCGCGATCCTGGCTGGCGGTGAGCTGTTCGGCTTTACCGGGGTGCTGCTGGCACTGCCGGTGGCGGCGGTGATCATGGTGTTGCTGCGCCATGTCCATGACCTGTACAAGGAATCGGACATGTACGCCGGGGAAGTAGACCCGGATCTGTGAGCGATCGCGGGGCAAGCCCGCTCCCATGCCTGGAGTCTTGAACACCCGGGGGTGGGAGCGGGCTTGCCCCGCGATGTGCTTACATTAAACGCAACTGCTTGATTTTACTTGTGCTATTCCCCTGCCGGATTGTGCCGTCCGCGTTGCGGGTATAGACTTTGCACACTGTTCATCAAAGGCCCCCTGTGGTCCCCGCGACCGCCCGCGAGCATGAAACCGATCCAGTTGCCCCTGGGTGTGCGTCTGCGCGACGACGCCACCTTCATCAACTACTACCCCGGCGCCAATGCCGCGGCACTGGGCTATGTCGAGCGGCTCTGCGAAGCCGACGCCGGCTGGACCGAAAGCCTCATCTACCTGTGGGGCAAGCAGGGCGTGGGCCGTACCCACCTGTTGCAGGCCGCCACCCACCGTTTCCAGCAACTGGGCGAGCCCGCCGTGTACCTGCCCCTGGCGCAATTGCTCGAGCGTGGCGTCGAACTGCTCGACCATCTCGAGCAATACGAGCTGGTATGCATCGATGACCTGCACGTGATCGCGGGCAAGGCCGACTGGGAAGAGGCCATGTTCCACCTGTTCAACCGCTTGCGCGACAGTGGCCGGCGCCTGCTGCTGGCAGCCTCCAGCTCGCCGCGGGAGCTGCCGATCAAGCTGGCCGACCTCAAGTCGCGGCTGACCCTGGCGCTGATCTTCCAGATGCGCGGGATGTCCGACGAGGACAAGCTGCGCGCCCTGCAACTGCGCGCTTCGCGTCGCGGCCTGCACCTGACCGACGAAGTCGGCCACTTCATCCTCACCCGTGGCACGCGCAGCATGAGCGCGCTGTTCGACCTGCTCGAACGTCTCGACCAGGCTTCCTTGCAGGCCCAGCGCAAGCTGACCATTCCCTTCCTCAAGGAAACCCTCGGCTGGTAGCGCTGAAAACACGGTGCCAGAGCGTCGAAACGGAAAAGTCACATGTTTTTCGATAAAATTTGCAAATGGGTCCGATAGAAGGCATAGTTTCCCCCTTCTAAAGGACTACAGACACGGTCGTGCCCATGCTGAAGCGCTTCGCACCCCTCGTGCCACTTGCACTTGTCACCCTTCTTTACGGCTGTGCCTCCACCGGCCCGGTCGCGCCTTCGCAGGATCAACGCATGGCCACCGAGCAATCGGTCAAGGCCAAGGCTTCAGCTTCTTCCGTATTCACCGAGGAAGAGCTGGCCAGCGAAGATGACCTCGAGGCATTTTCCAGCAACAGCAAGCCGTACCAGTTGCCCGTGCTGGCCGACAGCATTCTCGAACGCGGCATGGCGCTGATCGGTACCCGCTACCGCTTCGGTGGCACCTCCGAGAAGTCCGGCTTCGACTGCAGCGGTTTCATCGGCTACCTGTTCCGCGAAGAGGCCGGCATGAACCTGCCGCGCTCGACCCGCGAGATGATCAACGTCGACGCACCGAAAGTCGCGCGCAACAAGCTCAAGCCCGGCGACCTGCTGTTCTTCAGCACCAACGGTCGTGGTCGCGTCAGCCACGCCGGCATCTACCTGGGTGACAACCAGTTCATCCATTCCAGCAGCCGCCGCAGCGGTGGTGTGCGCATCGACAGCCTGGGCGATCGCTACTGGAGCAAGACCTTCATCGAGGCCAAACGCGCGCTCGCCATGGCGCCGACCACGATCTCGCGCAATTGAATTGATATCAAAATGCTGTACCCTGCCACGGCGGCGTAGCTGAAAAGCTCGCCGCCGTGCGCATTTACAGAAAGCGTCTAATCTAAATTCTCAACTCTTTTTACCTTCGGCCATGGCCGGGGCTCTCCGACAGGACGTTTACATCATGGCGATGTTGGCGCGCTTCGCATTCTTCTCCCTCGTGGCCCTGCTCGCGGCCTGCTCCAGCCGTGCACCCGCTCCGGCACCGATGGCCAAGGCCCCAATGGTGTTCAACCCATCGCCCTCGTCGCCTGCGGCGGACGATGTGCTGTTCCGCGCCATCGGCCTGGTGGGCACGCCCTATCGCTGGGGTGGCAATACCCCGGACTCGGGCTTTGATTGCAGCGGCCTGATTGGCTACGTGTACCGTGACGCCGCTGGCATCAGCCTGCCGCGCACCACCCGCGACATGATCGTCATGCGTGCGCCGAACGTGGACCTCGATGCGCTGCAGTCCGGCGACCTGGTGTTCTTCGCCACCAGTGGCGGCTCGCAGGTCAGCCATGCCGGGATCTATGTGGGTGAGGGGCGCTTCGTGCATGCACCGTCCACCGGGGGCACCGTGCGCCTCGACTACTTGTCGAACAGCTACTGGGCCAAGGCCTACCTCCAGGCCAAGCGGGTACTGCCGCCGGGGCATCTGGCGCAAAATCCCTGACGCCATGGCCGCCGCCGGGTCAGGCTAGACCTATCTAACGCACGCTTTTCGCGGTGTCGATGACCATGTTCGATTCCAATGAACCAGGAATCGAACATGAGTACCCTAGCGCAAATCACGCAACATAATCTGCAGGTTCTTGGCCTCGGGCATGCCCTCGCCCGGTTGGCCGACGACGTTCTACGTGACTACCCCGAACCCTACCTGCTGGCGCGTCGTCATGCCCGTGCGCTGCTGCGCAAGCACACCGGTAAACCGCTGGATCCCGAGCGGGTGTGGTGGCATCAGTTCAACCAGTCCCATAGCAACAGCCGTAGCTTCAGCGGCTGGGCGCACAACGGCCCGCCCGGCAAATCCATCAGCCTGGTGCAGTTGCTGATTCAACGCTTTGACCTGCCATTCCAGGATGCTGGCGATGAACTAGATGTCTACGGCGGCTTCTATCACCAGGGCCCGCATGGCGGTGCGTACGACGAGCGCAACGAAGTGCCGATGCTCGGCAAGGATGTTCAGGCAGACCTGTGGGCGCTGGACCTTGGGGCGCGACACCGCGAACAAGTCACCCTGTTCTGGGCGCGGCATGCCGATAATTTTCGCGTTTTGGCCAAGGTCAACCTGCTGGCGCAGCTGGAGCTGGCAGGCAAGGCCGGTCGTGTCGACGCCGCGGATGCTGCAAGCCTGCGCCAGAGCGTGGCACCGCAGTGGCTGAACGCGGATGTGCAGAGCACCGTGCAAGCGCTGCGTCGTCAAACCGCTACGACCCTCCCGGCGCTGCACTATGCCCTGGGTGCGAGCGAACGGGCGGCGCTGTGCTGCCTGCATCTGCCCAATGGCCATGTGCTGCTGTACTTGCCCTGGATGGAGCAGGCTCTGCGAGGGTTCGATTCGCCGGTGGCGTTGGCTGGGTGGTTGCGCGGGGAGTTGCAGGAGGGGCGTCAGCGCGCGGCGTACCAGCGCGCCCTCGCTGCCGATCCGCATGACCAGGCGCGAGCGGCAGCGGTTGACGAAGCATTGGCAGCGCTGGCGGCGGCGACCGATGCCAACGAGGCCTTGGCCTTGCTCGACGCATCGGCAAGGCCGCTGCCGGGCGACTTCTTCACTTGGCTGAGCGAAAGGGCCCGGGAGGACATGCAGCGCAGTGCTGAACGCATGATCAGCAATAGCGAGTTGCGCAAAGCCATGTGGCGCGGTTACCTCGGCGCTTTCCTGCAGGTGTTTGGCGGCTTCGCGCCGTTGGGATGGCCCGCTACCTTGGTGTTGCTGGGCGCGTCGCTGGGCCGGACCGCGCTGGACGTGGATGCGGCCGTGCATGCCTCGGACGCCAAAAGCCGCAAAGCTGCGCTGCGGGCTGCGATACTCGACAGCCTGTTCTCGGCACTGGGCATGGTCGAGGTCAGCTTCGGCAGCAGCTTTGCATCGCTGTCGTACGTGGCGCCTTTCCATGAAACCGGGGTTTCGCTCAGCTCCTGGACCCGTGCCGGCAGTCAGGGGGCGGGCGTGCTCGAGGCCCGTGTCGCCAACCAGGTGCTGATCGATCCGCTGCAGGGGCCTGGCTTGCTGCGCGGAATCACCCTGGGCGGCGATGGGCAGACCTGGATCGAGTTGCAAGGCATGCCGTACCGGGTGCGCTACAGCACGGACCTCGGTCATTGGCTGATCGTGCCGCCAGACAACCCGTTTGCCTATGTACCGCTGCGGCCGGTGCGCCTGTCGGCGGGTGGCCAGTGGGAGCTGCTGCAGCGGCCACGGCTGGTGGGCGGCAATCCGCCGCTGGCAGCCGGTCTGGAACGGCAGGGTTCGCCGTTCTGGGACGAGTACATGCGCACCGATGGCCAGCGCAGCGTGGAGATGTCCAATGCTGCCCTGGCGCGCCATCGCGCCGTGCTTGCCGAACAGGATATTCCGCAGTTGGGCGAGGACGAAGGCAGCAGCCAGGATGACGACGGCTTCTGCCACATTTTTGTCAATGGCGAGCCGGAATACACCTATCGGGAAGGCGGTCACTACCGCAACGACCTCATCTACACCTATACCGAGGAAGATTCACGTATCAATGACTATCTGCGCGAGGGCAGGCGGGAATTCGATCACGGCGACGAGGTCGACTACATCAACAAGCTCGCCGATTCGATGGTCGAGTTACCCAGGGACAATGTTGTTCCGCTGTATCGGGGCGGGCACGGCGGGCGCGGCACCAGCGGTCAGCACTTTCGGAGCGGCCAGTTGAAGGTCGGCGATGTGCTGGTCAATACGGATCTGGCCTCGTTCACTGAAAACCCTTATATCGTCCGTCGTTTTGCCGCCGATACCGAGCAGCCTGCTCCGGGCGGGCGCGCCGGGCTGTTCGACGACACTTCGGTAGTGTTCGAATTGCCAACTGGCCACTATCAGCGAGGCGTACCGATCTCGTCGTTTTCCAGCCTGCCGGACGAAGCGGAAACGTTGTTCTTGCCGGGAAGCTGCTTTCGTATCGAGGCGTTGTGTGAAGTGGAGGGCGCCGACTACCACTTTGTCCATGTCACCCTCAGGGAGATTGCCCGGCCTGCCAGCGGGCCATTGCATGATCTGCGCACCGGCGAGGTGTTCGACCTGACGGCCTATGCCATGCGCCTCGGCAACCAGCAGTTGGCCAGCCGTTTCTTCGAGGACTGATCGGCCTCAGGCCTGCTTGAGCAGCAAGGTCACCCCCGGGAAGTACTGGCCCAGCTCGTTGTGCAGCTTGCGATAGGCATAAGGGAAGTACCAGGCGATCGCACAGGCGGTGTGCTTCTGCAGGTCATCGACCAGGTCCTGCAGCTCCTCGGGGCTGGCGTGCTGGCCGGCCTTCCACGGGGTGACGAACAACGCCCCGGCCTTGAGCTGGCTGGCGTAGGCGATCGCCTTGGCCTGGTTGGCGGTTTCCAGCAGCGCCGACGCCAGGTCGAGACGGGTAATGCGTGGCCAGCGCTGGCTGGTGTGCAGGTGGATCGACTCCTCGGCGCTGCTGATGGCCAGGTCGACACGGGCTTCGCGTTCGCCTTCGTCGCGCTGCTTCTTGCTTGTGTATTGCTGCAGTGCCACCAGCTCGGCCTGCCAGGCGGCGGCCGCGAGCAGCCCGGCATTGGCGGCTGCACCGTGCCAGTAAGGGGCTTCGTTGTCGCCCTGGAACTGGTTGAAGCGGTCGATGCAGTCGACCCAGCGTTCCAGGGCCGGGCGCAGGAATTCCAGGCGCGGGTTATTGATGATCAGGCCTTGCATGCTGCGCTCCTTGTCATTGTGATCGAGGTCAGCCGAAATGGTGGCTATGTGATATCACTGCTTTGAGTGTGGCACAAGCTGGCGAATCGGCCATTGATCCAGGCCAGATCGGTCCTCGTTCGATTGACGCTCCCGGTGCAACCCTCTAACCTTCGCGGCGTGTTTCAGGTGCCCGGCGAACCGAGGTTCGGCAGGGTGAAACTGGGAAGCCGGTGGGCGCCAGCAGGCGCGAATCCGGCGCTGCCCCCGCAACGGTAGGTGAGTCGAAGACGGCGCATGGCCACTGGGTACAGGTATCCGGGAAGGCGCGTAGTCCGGGCATGGCCCGCTCACGAGCCCGGAGACCGGCCTGTCACTGCCAACGGCATCACGGAGGGTGATGTGCGGTGCGATGTGGCCTGGGGCCACGCCCCCTGCGCGTTCTCCGTCTGCCCGCCTTTTCCCTGTCGCCAACCGGCGACGGCCTGCGGAGACCCCTGATGAGCGAATCCACCGAACGCGACGAACGTCACCTGGCGCGCATGCTGCGCAAGAAGGCGATCATCGACGAGCGCATCGCCAATTCCCCCAACGAATGCGGCCTGCTGCTGGTACTGACCGGCAATGGCAAGGGCAAGAGCAGCTCGGCTTTCGGCATGCTCGCCCGGGCCCTGGGCCATGGCATGCAGTGTGGCGTGGTGCAGTTCATCAAGGGCCGCAACAGCACCGGCGAAGAGCTGTTCTTCCGTCGCTTCCCCGAGCAGGTGCGCTATCACGTGATGGGCGAGGGCTTTACCTGGGAGACCCAGGACCGCCAGCGTGACATCGCCGCTGCCGAAGCGGCCTGGGCGGTATCGCGCCAGTTGCTGCAGGATCCGTCGATCCAGTTCGTGGTGCTCGATGAGCTGAACATCGCCCTCAAGCATGGCTACCTCGACCTCGACCAGGTGCTCTCGGACATCCAGGCCCGCCCACCGATGCAGCATGTGATCGTCACCGGCCGTGCGGCCAAGCCCGAAATGATCGAACTAGCCGACACCGTCACCGAGATGGGCATGCTCAAGCACGCCTTCCAGGCCGGTATCCGCGCACAGAAGGGCGTCGAGCTGTGAGTGACTCACGCCAATGCCCCGCCGTGCTGATCGCTGCCCCGGCCTCGGGCCAGGGCAAGACCACGGTGACCGCCGCTCTGGCCCGCCTGCACCGCAACCTCGGGCGCAAGGTGCGGGTGTTCAAGTGCGGGCCTGACTTTCTCGACCCGATGATTCTCGAGCGCGCCAGCGGTGCGCCGGTCTACCAGCTGGACTTGTGGATGATCGGTGCCGAGGAGAGTCGTCGCCTGCTGTGGGAAGCGGCGGGCGAGGCCGACCTGATCCTGATCGAAGGCGTGATGGGGTTGTTCGACGGCACGCCGTCGAGCGCCGACCTGGCCCGCCATTTCGGCGTGCCGGTGCTGGCGGTGATCGATGGCACGGCCATGGCCCAGACCTTCGGCGCCCTGGCCCTGGGCCTGGCGCGCTACCAGCCCGACCTGCCGTTCGCCGGAGTGCTGGCCAACCGGGTTGGCAGCCTGCGCCATGCGCAGTTGCTCGAAGGCAGTCTCACCGAAGGCCTGCGCTGGTACGGCGGCTTGTCCCGCGAGCGTGGCATCGAGCTGCCCAGCCGCCACCTGGGCCTGGTCCAGGCCAGTGAACTCAACGACCTGGACGCGCGCCTGGATGCCGCCGCCGAAGCGCTCGGTGCCAGCTGCGATGCCGCATTGCCGCCACCGGTCGGTTTTGCCCGGCCTGAGCCGCTGGGCGTAACCACGCCGCTTGCCGGGGTGCGCATCGGGGTGGCCCACGACGAAGCCTTCGCCTTCACCTATGGCGCTAACCTGGACCTGCTGCGCAGCCTCGGCGCGCAGCTCGAATTCTTCTCGCCGTTGCATGATCGGGAGTTGCCTGATGTAGACAGCCTGTACCTGCCAGGCGGCTACCCGGAGTTGCACCATCAGGCCCTGGCCGCCAACGCTCCCATGCTGGGGGCGATCCGTGGCCACCACGCCGAGGGCAAGCCGCTGCTGGCCGAATGTGGCGGCATGCTCTACCTGCTCGACGCACTGACCGATGTGGCCGGTGTGCGTGCATCGCTGGCAGGCCTGCTGCCGGGCGAGGCAACCATGCAGAAGCGCCTGGCGGCCCTGGCCCTGCAGGCCGTCGAGTTGCCCGAAGGCACCCTGCGCGGCCACACCTATCACCATTCGCTGACCAGCACCGAGCTGGAACCGATTGCCCGTGGCCTGAGCCCCAATGGCGGACGCGGCAACGAGGCGGTCTACCGCCTGGGGCGGCTGACCGCTTCCTACGTGCATTTCTATTTTCCGTCCAACCCCGATGCGGCGGCGGCGCTGTTGCGACCATGAGCGAACACGCGTACAGCGCCGTTGAGCGCGCGGCGATCTACCGGGCCATCGGCGAGCGCCGCGACATGCGCCATTTTGCCGGCGGCGAGGTGGCGCCCGAGTTGCTGGGGCGTCTGCTGGCCGCCGCTCACCAGGCCCCCAGCGTGGGCCTGATGCAGCCCTGGCGCTTCATTCGTATCAGCCAGCGTGAGTTGCGCGAACGTATCCAGGCTTTGGTGGAGGAGGAGCGGGTGCGCACCGCCGAAGCCCTGGGCGAACGCTCCGATGAGTTCATGAAGCTCAAGGTCGAAGGCATCAACGACTGCGCCGAGGTGCTGGTGGCAGCGCTGATGGACAAGCGCGAGGCGCATGTCTTCGGCCGCCGCACCCTGCCGGAGATGGACCTGGCTTCGCTGGCCTGCGCCATCCAGAACCTGTGGCTGGCGGCGCGGGCCGAAGGGCTGGGCATGGGCTGGGTGTCGTTGTTCGAGCCGCAGGCCCTGGCCGATCTGCTGGGCATGCCCGTAGGCGCCAAGCCCATGGCGGTGCTGTGCCTGGGGCCGGTGACCGAATTCTACCCGGCGCCGATGCTGGTGCTCGAAGACTGGGCCGAGCAACGGCCGTTGAGTGACATGCTGTACGAGAACCATTGGGGAGAATGCCCATGAGCGTGGCCTTGCTGACCGTGGCCGGCGTGGCCCTGGATGCACTGCTGGGTGAGCCGCGGCGGCGCCATCCGCTGGTGGGCTTCGGCAACCTTGCCGCGCGCCTTGAGCAGCGCTTCAACGCTGGTGGCCGGGGCTGGCGCAGCCACGGTGTCACGGCCTGGTTCCTGGCGGTGGTGCCGCTGACCTTGCTGGCGCTGATCCTTTCCTGGCTGCCCGCTATCGGCTGGCTGGTGGACGTGCTGGCGCTGTACTGCGCCCTGGGCCTGCGCAGCCTCGGCGAGCATGTGCTGCCGGTGGCCCAGGCACTGCGTCAGGGCGACCTGGAGGAGGCGCGGCGGCGCGTCGGTTACCTGGTCAGTCGCGAGACCCGCGAACTGGACGAACCTGCCGTGGCGCGGGCGGCTACCGAGTCGGTGCTGGAGAACGGCAGCGATGCGGTATTCGCAGCGCTGTTCTGGTTCGTCGTGGCCGGGGCGCCGGGGGTGGTGCTGTATCGCCTGAGCAATACCCTGGATGCCATGTGGGGCTATCGCAACGACCGTTTCGAGCGCTTCGGCTGGTGCGCGGCGCGCATCGACGATGGGCTGAATTATATTCCCGCCAGGCTGGTGGCGCTGACCTATGCGCTGCTGGGCAAGACCCGGTTGGCCCTGGCCTGCTGGCGCAAGCAGGCGCCGCTGTGGGACAGCCCCAACGCCGGCCCGGTGATGGCGGCGGGGGCCGGAGCCCTGGGGGTGGAGCTGGGCGGCCCGGCGGTGTATCACGGCGAGCTGCACGAACGCCCGCGCCTGGGCGAGGGGCCGATGGCCGACGCCGACGCCATCGAGCGTGGCTGGAGCCTGGTGCAGCGCGGCGTGTGGCTGTGGGTGCTATTGATCTGCGTGGGAGCCTACCTGAATGCTTGAGCACGGTGGCCGCCTGCTACGGGCGGTGAAACAGTACGCGATCCCTCGGCACCAGTGGCTCGACCTGTCCAGTGGTATCGCACCCTGGCCCTACCCGATACCGCCGATTCCCGTGGACGCCTGGGCTCGACTGCCCGAGACCGAGGACGGCCTGGAAGCGGCGGCGCGGCGTTACTATGGCGCGCAGCCGCTGCTGGCGGTAGCTGGCTCCCAGGCAGCGATCCAGGCTTTGCCGTACCTGCGTTCGACCGCTCGGGTCGGGGTGCTGACGCCATGCTATGCCGAACATCCGCATGCCTGGGCGCGGGCGGGGCATGCGCTGGTCGAGCTGGATGAGGCCCAGGTCGAGGACGTACTCGACAGCCTGGATGTCCTGGTGCTGGTCAATCCCAACAACCCCACCGGTCGCCGTGTGCCCCGCGAACGCCTGCTGGCCTGGCATGCGCGTCTGGCTGCGCGGGGTGGCTGGTTGTTGGTGGACGAAGCCTTCATGGACAACACGCCCGCACACAGCGTGGTCGATCAGGCCGGACAACCCGGGCTGATCGTGCTGCGCTCGTTCGGCAAGTTCTTCGGCTTGGCCGGCGTGCGGCTGGGCTTCGTCGTCGCCGAGGCGGATGTGTTGCGGCAACTGGCCGAGGCGCTCGGGCCCTGGACCGTCAGTGGCCCGACCCGCGTACTGGGGCAGGCGTGCTTCGCCGACGAGGCGACGCACCTGGCGCAGATTGCCCGGTGCGCCCTGGCCAGCCAGCGCCTGGCCAGGTTGCTCGAAGGCGCAGGCTTGCCACCCAGCGGCGGTTGCGACCTGTTCCAGTACGTGCGTGACGAACGCGCCGCGCACCTGCATGACTATCTCGCCCGCCGGGGCATCCTGGTGCGGCTGTTCGAGCGACCGTGCGCGCTGCGCTTCGGCCTGCCCGCCACGGCGGCTGACGAACAACGCCTGGCCCAGGCCCTGGCGGACTACCACAAGGAATCGGCATGACCACCCTCATGGTGCAAGGCACCACCTCCGATGCCGGCAAGAGCACGCTGGTCACCGCCCTGTGCCGCTGGCTGCTGCGCCAGGGCGTCGCCGTGGTGCCGTTCAAGCCACAGAACATGGCGCTCAACAGCGCCGTGACCGCCGACGGCGGCGAGATCGGTCGCGCCCAGGCGGTGCAGGCCCAGGCCTGCCGGCTGGCGCCGCACACCGACATGAACCCGGTGCTGCTCAAGCCCAACAGCGACACCGGCGCCCAGGTGATCGTCCATGGCCGGGCGGTGACCAGCATGAACGCCGTGGCCTATCACGACTACAAGACCATCGCCATGCAGGCGGTGTTGGCCTCCCACGAGCGCCTGAGCGAAGCCTATCCGGTGGTGATGGTCGAAGGTGCTGGTTCCCCGGCGGAGATCAACCTGCGGGCCGGCGATATCGCCAACATGGGCTTCGCCGAGGCGGTCGACTGCCCGGTGGTCCTGGTGGCCGATATCAACCGGGGCGGCGTGTTCGCCCATCTGGTCGGCACCCTGGAGTTGCTGTCGGCGAACGAGCAGGCGCGGGTCAAGGGCTTCGTCATCAACCGTTTCCGTGGTGACATCGCCTTGTTGCAACCTGGCCTGGACTGGCTGGAGCAGCGCACCGGCAAGCCGGTGCTGGGCGTGCTGCCCTACGTCACCGACCTGCACCTGGAGGCTGAGGATGGTATCGATACGCGCCAGGGCGAAAAAAGTGAGCGCCTGCTGAAGGTGATCGTCCCGGTGTTGCCGCGCATCAGCAACCACACCGACTTCGACCCGCTGCGCCTGCATCCGCAGGTGGACCTGCAGTTCATCGGCCCGGGCCAGCCGATTCCGCCTGCCGACCTGATCATCCTGCCCGGCTCCAAGAGCGTGCGCGGCGACCTGGCGCAACTGCGCGAGCGCGGCTGGGACACGGCCATCGCTCGGCACCTGCGTTATGGCGGCAAGCTCATCGGCATCTGCGGTGGCCTGCAGATGCTCGGCGAGCAGGTGCATGATCCCCTGGGCCTTGAGGGGCCGGCCGGCTCCAGTGATGGCCTGGGCCTGCTGGCGTACAGCACCGTGCTGGAATCCGAGAAGCAGTTGCGTAATGTGGCGGGCACGCTCGATCTCGAGCAGGCCCCGGTGGCGGGGTATGAGATCCATGCCGGCGTCACCAGCGGGTTGGCGCTGGAGTGCCCCGCAGTGCAACTGGCCGATGGCCGTGCCGATGGCGCCATCAGCGCCGACGGGCAGATCCTCGCCACCTACCTGCATGGCCTGTTCGAGGGTAGCCAGTCGTGCGCCGCGCTGCTGCGCTGGGCCGGGCTGGCCGATGCGCAGACCATCGACTACGAGGCCCTGCGCGAGCGCGATATCGAGCGCCTGGCCGATCTGGTCGAGCAGCACCTGGACACCGCGCGCCTGCGCGAACTGTGTGGAGTCGCCTGAAATGCACAGCCTGATCCTCGGCGGCGCCCGTTCGGGCAAGAGCCGCCTGGCCGAGCAACTGGCCGAAGCCAGCGGCCTGCCGGTGACCTATATCGCCACCAGCCAGCCGCTGGACGGCGAGATGAATGAGCGCGTGCGCTTGCACCGCGAACGGCGTCCGCCCCATTGGGGGCTGGTGGAGGAGCCCGTGGCGCTGGCCGCCGTGCTGCACGCCGAAGCCGCCCAAGGGCGCTGCCTGCTGGTGGACTGCCTGACGCTGTGGCTGACCAACCTGCTGATGCTCGAGGATGACCAGCGCCTGGCGCAGGAGCGCGACGCGCTGCTCGCCAGCCTGGCGCAACTGCCGGGCACGATCATCCTGGTCAGCAACGAAACCGGCCTGGGCGTGGTGCCCATGGGCGAACTGACCCGCCGTTATGTCGACCTGGCAGGCACGTTGCACCAGGCCGTGGCCGAACGCTGCCAGCGCGTGGTGCTGACTGTCGCCGGCCTCCCTCTCATGCTCAAAGGACCAGCCTTATGACCCCGATGTGGTGGCGTGACGCCTGCCAACCCCTCGACAGCGCCGCCATGGACCAGGCCCGCGCCCGTCAGCAACAGCTGACCAAACCGGCCGGCTCCCTCGGCCAGCTCGAAGGCCTGGCGGTACGCCTGGCCGGCCTGCAAGGGCGCGAGCGTCCCAGCCTGGAGCGGGTCGCCATCACGATCTTCGCCGGCGACCATGGCGTGGTGGAGGAGGGTATCTCTGCCTATCCGCAGGCGGTGACCGGGCAAATGCTGCGCAACTTCGTCGGCGGTGGCGCGGCGATCAGCGTACTGGCGCGCGAGCTGGACGCCGAGCTGCAGGTGGTCGACCTCGGCACTATCGACGCGGACCTGCACCTGCCAGGCGTGCACCACCTGCGCCTGGGCGCCGGCACCGCCAACTTCGCCCGCCAGCCGGCGATGACCGACGCGCAGCTGGCGGCGGCGTTGCAGGCCGGCCGCGACAGTGCCTTGCGCGCGCTCGACAACGGCGCCCAGCTGTTCATCGGCGGTGAGATGGGCATTGGCAACACCACTGCCGCGGCCGCGCTGGCCAGTACCTTGCTGGGCTGCCCGGCGCGTGAGCTGAGCGGCCCGGGCACCGGCCTGGACAGCGCCGGCGTGCGCCACAAGGCCGAGGTGATCGAGCGCGCCCTGGTGCTGCACGGCCTGCGTGCCGACCAGCCGCTGCAGGCATTGGCCTGTGTCGGCGGCTTCGAAATCGCCGCGCTGGCAGGTGCCTACCTGGCCTGTGCCCAGCATGGCGTGGCGGTGCTGGTCGACGGCTTCATCTGCAGTGTCGCCGCCTTGGTGGCGGTGCGCCTCAACCCGCAATGCCGCCCGTGGCTGCTGTTTGCCCACCAGGGCGCCGAGCCAGGCCACAAGACCCTGCTGGCTGCGCTGGAGGCCGAGCCGCTGCTGGCCCTGGGCATGCGCCTGGGCGAGGGCAGCGGCGCGGCGCTGGCGGTGCCGCTGATTCGCCTGGCTTGCGCCCTGCATGGGCAGATGGCGACCTTTGCCGAGGCCGCGGTGGCGGATCGCCCGGTATGATTCTCGAGCTGCTGCGTCATGGCGAGACCGAGCTCGGCGGCGGCCTGCGCGGCAGCCTCGACGATGCCCTGACCGAAAACGGCTGGGCGCAGATGCGTCAGGCCACCGCCGATGCCGGCCCCTGGGACGTGCTGGTCAGCTCACCGTTGCAGCGTTGCGCGTCGTTTGCCGAAGAGCTGGGGGCACGGGTCAACTTGCCGGTGCAGCGTGAGACCGGTGTGCGTGAGCTGCATTTCGGCGACTGGGAAGGGCAGAGTGCCGCCCAGATCATGCAGGCCGATGCTGATGCCCTGGGGCTGTTCTGGCGTGATCCGTATGCGTTCACTCCGCCTGCGGGTGAGCCGGTGCTGGCCTTTGCCGAACGGGTGCTGGCCGCGGTCGAGCGCCTGCGCCGCGAGCATGCCGGCAAACGGGTGTTGGTAGTGACCCATGGCGGGGTGATGCGCTTGCTGCTGGCGCGTGCACGCGGGCTGCCACGTGAGCAACTGTTGCAGGTCGAGGTCGGCCATGGCGCGCTGGTACGCCTGGCTGTGGCTGAAGACGGTCAGTTGCGCGAGGTGCGCTGAGATGCTGCCGTTCTGGATTGCCCTGCAGTTTCTCAGCAGCCTGCCGGTGCGCCTGCCGGGCATGCCGGCGCCACAGGAAATGGGGCGTTCGCTGCTGTTCTATCCCGTGGTGGGGCTGCTGTTCGGTGTGTTGCTGTGGCTGGCCAGCCAGCTGCTGCATGGCGTGGCGGCCCCTCTGCACGCGGCCTTGCTGCTGGCGCTGTGGGTGTTGCTCAGTGGCGCGCTGCATCTGGATGGCCTGGCCGACAGCGCCGATGCCTGGCTGGGTGGGTTCGGCGATCGCGAGCGCACTTTGCAGATCATGAAGGACCCGCGCAGCGGGCCGATCGCCGTGGTCACCCTGGTACTGGTGTTGTTGCTCAAGTTCTGTGCTCTGTGGGTACTGGTCGAGCGGGGGGCTGGCGGCCTGCTGGTGCTGGCGCCGGTGGTGGGGCGGGCGGCGCTGCTTGGGTTGTTCCTCGGTACGCCTTATGTGCGCCCCGGCGGGCTCGGGTCGGCACTGGCGGAGCATCTGCCGCGGCGCGGCGCCGCGTGGGTGTTGCTAGGCAGCGCGGCACTCTGCGTCACCTTGGGCGGCTGGTCGGTGCTATGGGTGTTGCTGCTGACGGCAGTGGCGTTCGCCTGGTTGCGACGGGTGATGTGCAAGCGCTTGGGAGGGACCACCGGGGATACCGCCGGGGCACTGCTCGAGTTGCTGGAACTGGTGGTGGTGCTTGGCCTGGCGTTGCAGTAGGTCGCGTCTGAAAAATCCTGCGGGGAAAACGGAAAACCATACCAAGCACTTGTTCTATCCTCGTTCGCTCGCCAACCACCAGGAATGCCTCGCATGCACCACTGGATCCTCGCCGGCCTGCTTGTGCTTGCCGGCATGCCCGCCAACGCCGCCGACCTGATCGACTTCTGGGATACACCTCGCCATGGCGGCAACAGCTTCAATCGCCTGCCCCCGGACCAGGCCTACTTCGATGCCTTGAAAAGCTACGGTGCCAGCTGGGTACGCCTGTCGTACGACAAATGGCAGCCGGCCAAGCGCGATTTCCTGTTGGGCAATGCCGACGATTACCAAGGCTTGGCTGCCAGCGATCTGCGGCAGCTGGTCGAAGTACTAGACCGCGCCCACGCCGCTGGGCTCAAGGTGGTCATCACGCCACTGTCGCTGCCTGGCATGCGCTGGGCGCAGAACAACCAGGGCCGTTTCGACGACCGGCTGTGGCACGACAAGCGTTTCTGGACCCAGTCCGCGCGTTTCTGGCGTGATGTTGCCCTGGCGCTCAAGGATCACCCGGCCATCGCCGCCTACAACCTCGTCAACGAGCCTGCGCCTGAGAAACAGGGGGACCTGGCCGAGCATGCCGATCTTGCCCGGATGAAGCAGTGGTACGCCCGCGAGCAGGGCGGGCCGCGTGACCTGCCTGCGCTCTATCGGCAACTGGTAGCGGCGATCCGCGAGGTCGACGGCAAGACGCCGGTGATGGTCGATGCCGGCTGGTACGCTGCTGCCGACGCCTTCGGCTACTGGCCCGCGGCGCTGGAGGATGAGCGCGTGCTGTACAGCGTGCATATGTACGAGCCCTATGCTGCCACCAGCGCGCCGAACCTGGCCCGCCGCCAACCATACACCTACCCGGGGCCGGTACCGTTCGCCGGGAAGACGCAGCAGTGGGACGCCGGGCAGGTCGCGCGCTACCTGGAAAAGCCGGTGGATTGGGCCGCTGCCATCAAGCTGTCGCGTTCGCGCCTGGTGGTAGGCGAGTTCGGTTGCATGCGCCGCCTGCCCGGTTGCCGGCAATACCTGGAGGATGTGCTCACGGTGCTTGATCGCCAGCAGTTGCATTGGGCGTTCTACAGCTTCCGCGAAGACAGCTGGGACGGCATGGACTACGAACTGGGTTCGACCAAGGTGCCGTGGCGGTACTGGCAGGCGATCGACAAGGGGGCGCCTGACCCACTGGTACGCAAGGCCACAGTGGAGTTCGAGCCGATCCGTCGGCGTCTACAGCCCACAACCACCCCTTGAAATGTCTTGCAACGTCGTTGATGCGGGTATATACACGTATCCATGCTGACCAGTGAATGCATCTGTACCCATCTACGTCGTGCCGCCCGTGGGGTGAGCCGGCATTACGACGAGGCCCTTGTCGGCTTCGGCATCAATGTCGCCCAGTTTTCCCTGCTGCGTCATGTCCAGCGCCTCGACCGCCCCAGTATCACCTGCCTGGCCGAGGCCATGGGCCTGGAGCGCAGCACCTTGGGCCGCAACCTCAAGGTGCTCGAGGCCGAGGGCTTGGTGCGGCTGGCCGACGGAGAAGACCAGCGCAACCGTGTGGTGCTGTTGAGTGAGGCGGGCAGGGCATGCCTGGATGCCGCCTACCCGGCCTGGCAGCAGGCCCAGGCGCAACTGGTGAAGCGGCTGGGTGAGGGGCAGCGCGACGAGTTGGTGCGCTTGCTGGAGCAACTCGCCTGATACACGACGATTAAAAGCGGGTATATACCCGCATAAACCTTGCGATGGGCTGGAGACAACGACAATGACTTCCCTTTGGCGGAGCAGCGGTTGGGTACTTCTGGGGGCGGCGCTGATCCTCGCGCTGTCGCTGGGGGTGCGGCATGGTTTCGGCCTGTTTCTGGCGCCGATGAGCGCCGATTTCGGCTGGGGCCGTGAAGTATTTGCCTTCGCCATTGCCCTGCAGAACCTGATCTGGGGCCTGGCCCAGCCGTTCACGGGGGCCCTGGCCGACCGCCTGGGCGCGGCCAAGGTGGTGGTCATCGGCGGCATTCTCTACGCAGTCGGGCTGGCGATGATGGCCTTTGCCGATTCGGCCTGGTCGCTGTCGCTCAGTGCCGGCCTGCTGATCGGCATCGGCCTGTCCGGTACTTCGTTCTCGGTGATCCTCGGCGTGGTCGGCCGCGCCGTGTCGGCGGAGAAGCGCAGCATGGCCATGGGCATCGCCAGCGCCGCCGGCTCTTTCGGTCAGTTCGCCATGCTCCCAGGCACCCTGGGGCTGATCCAGTGGCTGGGCTGGTCGACAGCCTTGCTGGTACTGGGCCTGTTGGTGGCCTTGATCGTGCCGTTCGTGGGCATGCTGCGCGACCGCCCGCTGCCCAGCCATGGCGCCGAGCAGACCCTCGGCCAGGCATTGCGTGAAGCGTGCGCGCATTCCGGTTTCTGGTTACTGGCGCTGGGCTTCTTCGTCTGTGGTTTCCAGGTGGTGTTCATCGGCGTGCACCTGCCGGCCTACCTGGTCGACCAGCACCTGCCGGCGACTACCGGCACCACCGTGCTGGCGCTGGTAGGCCTGTTCAACATCGTCGGCACCTACACCGCGGGCTGGTTGGGTGGGCGCATGTCCAAGCCGCGCCTGCTGACCGGCCTGTACCTGCTGCGCGCCGTGGTCATCGTGCTCTTCCTTTGGGCGCCGGTGACCCAGTACAGCGCCTACCTGTTCGGCATCGCCATGGGCCTGCTGTGGCTGTCCACGGTACCGCTGACCAATGGCACCGTGGCCACGCTGTTCGGCGTGCGCAACCTGTCGATGCTCGGCGGCATCGTGTTCCTGTTCCACCAGCTGGGTGCGTTCCTTGGCGGCTGGTTGGGCGGCGTGGTGTATGACCAGACCGGCAGCTATGACCTGGTGTGGCAGATCTCGATCCTGCTCAGCCTGCTGGCCGCGGCGCTCAACTGGCCGGTGCGCGAACGCCCGGTCGCCCGCTTGCAGGCCCAGACGGCATGAACCGCCTTCTCGGCCGCGGCCTGCTGCTGGTTGCCGCAGTGCTGGTATTGGCGCTGGTGTGGTGGGGCTGGCACAAGGGTGGCCTGGCGCTGATGCAGTTGGGCATGAGCCTGTGTTAAGCGCTACCCTGCACAGTCAAGGAATCATGTGCAGGAGACCGATATCATGCATGCCCGCTGGCTGACCCTACCCCTGCTGGCCCTGGCCGCCGCCACTTCGAGCTGGGCGGCGGACTGCCCGGCGCTGCTTCAGGGCAGCCTGCCCGAGCTGCGCGGCAAGGAGCAGATCGACCTGTGCCAGCGCTTCGCCGGCAAGCCGCTGGTGGTGATCAACACCGCCAGCTACTGCGGCTTCGCCCCGCAGTTTGAAGGCCTCGAGGCGACCTACAAGGACTACCGCAAGCAGGGCCTGGAAATGCTCGGCGTGCCGTCCAATGACTTCAAGCAGGAGGACGCCGACAGCGAGAAGACCGCCAAGGTCTGTTACGCCAACTATGGCGTGACCTTCACCATGACCAAGACCCAGGCTGTTCGTGGCAAGGATGCTATCCCGATGTTTGTCGAGCTGGCTCGGCAGAGCAGTGCACCGAAGTGGAACTTCTACAAGTATGTGGTGGATCGCAAGGGCAAGGTGATCGGTAACTTCTCCAGCCTGACCAAGCCGGATGATCCGGCGTTCAGGGCGGCGATCGACAAGGCGATTGCTTCACAGCCTTGAGCCAATACGTCCAGAGTGGGGGGCAGGTCGGCTGATCTGGTATTTTTACCAGTTATCTCCGGCGTCGAGATGGTGCAGTCTTGCTGAAAGATCGCGCTTGCCCGGAGGGCACATGGCAATCAACCATCTCGCGATGTGTGACCGTCAACAGTCGATTCTGACGGCGGCTGAAACACCTCGCAGCTATACACCCTATGGCGGATTATCGACGGCTCTGGGGGCAAGACTGGCCTATTGTGGCGAGCTGCGGGATGGGCTAACGGGTAATTATCACTTGGGTAATGGGCACCGTACTTACAGTCCCGCTCTGATGCGTTTTCATTCCCCTGACAGCTTGAGTCCATTCGGAGCAGGGGGAATTAATACCTACGCCTATTGCAGCAATGATCCAATCAATTACCGAGATCCTGAAGGGCGTAGTAAAAGTACTGTTACCCGGTTACTTCAAGCCTTTGGTATGGGGAAAACAGCTGTTCAGCTGAAACATATCGAAGCGGCAGCACATATGTGGGAGGCTTCGGGAACAAAGAACGCTGCCGATTTGGGTGACTGGTCTACGCTGGCGGGGGCGGTCGTGCTAGGCGCCCTTAATACTGTACTCTCGGCGCATGCCATGGCAGGCGGGTCACCCATGGGTAACTCGGAAGGTCTCATCAGCCCATATGACAGGTATCGTGGTTATTACAAACCTTACAAGATGAGTTCGCTTGACGAGTTGCAGCAGAACCTGAAATACAACTTGCTCCAGCTTTCACTTGGAGCACTGTCCACCGCTGCAGATGCGTACGCATCGGTTAGGCTTCTGCGCTTCACTGATGAGTGGAAACCCGACAAGGTTCATCCCTCTGCTTTTGAAGAACTTCGTGTGCTACGAACGGGGGACGACTCGCCTGTTTAAATGCCACGCAGGGTCTCAGCTATTGTGAACTGACAGTCAGTGTTACTAGGCGAATGACCACTGGGCGCACAATCAAAACACAGACGAATGCTACTGGCATCGCAAGCTGGTAGGCCTTGATGACATCCTTCAGATAGTTTTCATCAATTCCGCCGTTAGCGGCCGTAATCACAAAGCACATCAGCAGCGCCATGATGGCCGACATGTAAAAAGCAAAAACATAGGGCGTTGTGCTTCGGTGCAGCTTGCGTCGGCGGCGCGGTGTAGCGAATCCAGTCATGGTACTTCCTGAACGATGGGGTGGAGGCGCAGGTTAGCAATGGGGGGTGAAGTGCTGTAGACCTTGATCGGTAAGTTTTTTATAAAGAGAAACTTACGAATCAGCCAGGCATCCCATGGACCTACTTAACGCCATCCGCAGTTTCATCAAGGTCGTCGAGGCTGGCAGCATCGCCGGTGGAGCCCGCAGCCTGGGACTTACTCCAGCGGCCGTGAGCCAAAACCTGGCGCGGCTCGAGACACACCTGCAGGTACGTCTGTTGACCCGTACTACCCGCAACATGGCCCTGACACCGCCTGGCAGCCTGTACTACGAGCGTGTGCGGCATATTGAGCGCGAGCTTGCTCTGGCCGAGCAGGCGGTCACCACGCCGGACAGCGAGCCCCAAGGGCGATTGTGCATCGCCTCCACCTCAGCCTTCGGCCGACATGTACTGGCGCCGTTGATCCCGGCATTCAGCGCCCGCTATCCGCTGCTTTCGATAGAGTTGGTGATGGCTGATCGCAAGGTCAATCACGCTCTCGAAGATGTGGATGTCAGCCTGCGCATCACCCCGCAGTTGGAAGACCACTTGCTGGCCCGGCATATCGCCCGTATTCCATTTGTCTGCTGCGCGTCGCCTGGCTACCTGACCAGCGCTGGTCGGCCCACCACCCCGGAAAACCTGCAAGACCATAGTTGCCTGGTGTTCCGCTACCCGGTGGATGGGCGCTTGCTGCCCTGGGGCTTCATGCGCGACGGGCTGCGTTTCGAGGCCCGATTCGGCAGGGTATTGATCAGTGACGACATCGATGCGCTGACCCAGATGGCCCTGAATGACGGCGGCATTACTCGCCTGGCGGAGTTCGTCGTGCGTCCGCACCTGGATGCCGGCCGGCTGGTGTCGTTGTTTGAAAACAATGGCGGTGGCCACGCTTATGCCCGGACTGAACCGATGGATGTCTATCTATGCTTGGCCGACCGCTTTGCTCTGACGACCAAGGTGCGTGTATTCATGGAATACCTGCAACAGTGCCTGGGTGAACAATGGCCCGTGCAGGCATGAAAAAACCGCCACGAGGGCGGTTTCTTCATGCCGCGGGTGACACTCAGAAGCGGTAGGTCAGCGAAGCACCAATACCGTGGGCGCTGTTTTCGTACTTGGCCTGGTAGCTGCCTTTGAGGCCGGCCTCGGTCAGGCTGTGTGGCTGGTTGTTGACCTTGGTGTCCTCTTCCCACAGGTAGGAGTAGGCCACGTCGATGGTCATGTCGTCGGACGGGCTCCAACCGGCACCGATGCTGAAGATCTTGCGATCGCCAGTGGGGATGCGCGGCGAACGGTTGGTGTTGTTGGTCGGCGACTGGTCAACCGAGAAACCGGTACGCAGGACCCATTCCTTGTTGACCTTGTACGAGGCACCAATGGCGTGAGCCCAGGTGTCGTGCCAGTTCTGCTCTTCGGTAATGGTCGCGAACTGCCCGGCAGGGCCTGCCGGCACTTCGTTGTTGACCGTGATGTTCTCCAGGCGGCTCCAACGGGTCCAGGTGCTGCCTGCGTACAGGGTCCACTGGTCGTCCAGCTCGTGGGTTACCGAGAAGTCCACCGACTCGGGGGTCTTGATCTTCAGGGTGGCATCGAACTTGTTGCCGTCCAGGCCCAGCAGCGGGTAGCTGACCTTGGTCTTGCCTTCGAGCTTGTAGTCGACCATCGAGTGGTAGGTCAGGCCGACGCGGGTGCGGTCGGTGGCTTGCACCAGGATACCGATGTTGTAGCCAACCGCGGTGTCGTCGCCCTTGATCTTAACTTCGCCATCGGCCGGACGCAGCGGCGAGATACTGGCCAGGTTTGAGCCCAGTTCACCCTCGATGCGGTTGATGGTCGGGCCGAAACCGATCGAGACCTTGTCGTTGAACGCATAGCTTACGGTCGGCTGGAAGGTCACGACCTGAACATGGCTTTTCTTGCCCCAGTAGCGCGCGGCATCGTCGCTGCCGTAGTCGGTGACCAGGCCGAATGGCACGTAGACGCCGAAACCGACGCTCCAGTGGTCATCGATGGACTTGACGTAGTAACCCATCGGCACGCCGACCAGAGGCACCATGTCGCCGTCCATTTCCCCCCCTTTGTTGCTGCCGCGTCCGGAAATATCGGACTTGGCGATGACCGCGGCACCGCCAACGGTCATTTGATCGCGCTTCAGGCGGGACATGCCCGCCGGGTTGCCATACACGGTGCTGGCATCTTCGGCAGAAGAAGAACGACCCGCAAAACCTGTCCCCATGCCGCTGATGCTCTGTTCGTTCAGGGCAAAGCCGCTGGCGAGCAATTGGCTGGAAGCGAGGGCAACGGCAACGCCGAGAGAGGTTTTGAGCATAACTTTTTTCATTATTAGAAACTCCTTGGGATCTCCGGGGCGAAACGCTACCAACAAATGCCGCGCTGCGCTATAGGCTAGAACGCAGGAGATAGAGCGGTTTTGTAGGACAATCCGACCAAAATTCCGTTTATTCCGGGTGTAGGACGTGGCTGTTCAGGAGGCGTGGGTCAGCATCGGCTCGATGCACTGGTGCCAGGCGTGGGTGAAATCCCGCAGGCGCCCCTGGGGGTGGAAGGTCTGCCGCCAAATCCGCGCCAGGCCCAATAGATCGTCGGCGGCCGGCAGCGGCGTGGCCTGCTCTTCTATCAGCATCCAGGCGATGGCGGTGGCATAGCGCAGGTTGACGGTGAGTTCGAGGTGCGGGCCACCGAGGAAGGCGTGCTGGCTGGCCAGGCCACGGACCAGGCTGGCCAGTTCGGGGTCGCGTGCGAGGTATTCGTCCCATAAACAACGGTGACGATTCTCACCGATCCGGTAAAGCCCATGGCCGCGTCGGTCATGCAGGGCAGCCCCTAGCCCCGACTGGCTTGCAGCAACGCCCAGTAACAAAGCTTCTGCGCTGTCGCAGTGGCGGCCCAAGTAGATCAGGGTCGGTCGGATCACGTATCGACTCAACTCGTTCGCAGCGATGCCCATGATGGCCTCTTACGAAAAGGGCCGACGGGCGCTGGAGCTTGGCAGCTGGTGAGTGGTCAGGCCCGCCGGAAGCGGCAGGTGCCGCTCGAGTTGAAGTGTAGTGTGATAACTGTGTTGTAAAGGGCTGTTTTTAAATCGATTGCAGCCAGAAGGCGCGGAGCATATGCCCGCTGGCGATTAAGCCAATTACCTTCAGGCTGGCGCGTGCAGGGTGTATTCATGACGTGAATTGCCCGTCATTCATTCATGCCGTCAACGACTGGCGCGCACGCTCGATCACGGCCTGCAGCGGCTCGGCCCGGTTGTATTGTTCCGGATAGAGGCGCTCGCTGTGGCAGGCGACACCGTATTGGTCGACCAGGGTGAAGCTGAAGCTGCCCTTACGTGGGGCAACGATAAGGCACTTGAGTGGAGCGAAGGCCTGGGAAAGGGTGCCAAAGGCAGCCTGGATTTGTTGATGGTTACTCATATTGTTGGATGTTCCTGCGTAAGACACGGTGTTTGATCCGTGCACAATAGAAACGTTCCAGTGACGTCTTTATTAAGGAGACGCAGAACCTGACTGGAACAGGGCAGCCAGAGGGGCGCATGCAATAAGTGGCGCTGGGCTGACTGGTAGGTACGACAGAAGGCAGGCAGCACACCGACACCAGGGTTCTGGGCGTCGGGGACGATCCTGATCAATCTGAAAACGTGATTCGTGCTGGGCAGGGTTTGCCGAGTGAATCATCGAATGGGCCGGTCCCGATGGGGCAGCGCCTGCTCGTCTTGAGCGTCGGGCTGTAGGGACTAAGTGGCCAGAATGACTTCAGCTGGGTACTAACAGTGCGCAACCCTACGCGAACATTCAAGGGTTGGCAAGTTTTTATTTCTTGCGGGGAGCCGACCATTATGTCGCCTATTGCACCTGCTGTGAAGAGGGGGAAATGCCCCGGTAATCGCCTGGATGTGCCGTTTTCGGGCGCAGTCGTGCCGTTTGTTGGTGCACTTGTACACACTCGCCCGGAGACTTGTAACGCACTTGCAACATCCTGTGGAGGGCTCGCCAATGACTTGACTAAGGGCTTAAGTCAATGAAAAAAAACACTAATTTTTGCTGGTGAAAAAATCGACAGTTTGACTGAAAGCCCCATTTCACAGGGGTTTGCGGGCTGCCTTCAGGGGTTGTCCACCGACTTATCCACAGGTTCTGTGGATTGTCCCGGGCGCTTGCTCTAGGACGGGCGTGCCAGCTGTTTTGTTGATTGTCCGACAATTGGTGGCGCGGTCTGGCACGGGCATTTTCACGGTGAAAACGTCAAGAAAAAATCATCGAAAAAAATGTCGATCAGCCGAAAGTCGCCCGGGCCAGCTTGCAAAAAATCGAGTAGAGTGGCGCGCCTCTCGAGTCACCCTTGCTGTTGGTCATGAAGCTTCGCGGTAAACACTTCGCCAGTCCTGATGCCTCTGCATCGCTGCCGTCCCCCAAGCGCTTTTCCCTGAAAGTGGCCCTGTGGCTACTCGACAGCCCGCACCTGGGCGACAAGCCCAGTGTCAAGCACCTGGCCGGGCGCATGCTCAAGCAACCGGCGCGCCAGGGTGTGGTGGTGGCGCAAAGCCGCCTGGGGCAGATGCTCTGCCGGGACTGCGGCAATGCCCGCGACCGGCGTATCGGTCATGAACTGTTGCGTCAGGCGGCGCGTGCCGGCGACCGTCGGGCACAGCTGGAATTTGGCCGATTGTGCCAGGCCCAGGAGCCTGAACTGGCCCGTTACTGGTTAGAGCTGGCGGCGGGGCAGGGTTCGCAGGAGGCGCGGCGGCTGTTGCGTCAGTGGTTCCCCGCTTGAGCAGGCGCGGGCGTGCCCGCGACAGGGCTGCACAGGCAACCGCGCCAGCAGCCTGATAAGCTGCGCAGCATCAATCAGTGTTCGATCGGGGTAGGCATGACAGTGGATCTGACCAGCATTCTGCTGGGCTTGGTGGCAGGTGCCGTGCCTTGCCTGGGCTGGGTCATGCAGGTACAGCGCAACCAGGGGGCGCGCAAGGCCGAGCAAGCTCTGCTTGCAGAGCGCCTTGCCGCCGCGCAGTTGGCCCAGGCCGGCCTGCAGGCGCAGCTGGAGGCCAGCCGTGACGAGGTCAGCGATCTCAGCGAGGCCAACACCGTCAAGCAGACCCAGCTCGCCGCCCAGGGGCGTGAGCTGGAGTTGCTGCAGATCGACCGTGACAACAGCCGCGACGCCGCCCACGCCTGGCACCTCGAGCGCGCCAACCGTGAGGCCGAGCTGCGCCGCCTGGAGGCGCAGGCCGCTCGCCTGGAGGCCGAGTTGCGCGAGCAGCAGGAAAGCCACCAGCAACGCCTGGAGGACCTGCAGGAAGCCCGCGACACCCTGCGCGCCCAGTTTGCCGACCTGGCCACCAAGATCTTCGACGAGCGCGAACAACGCTTCGCCCAGACCAGCCAGCAGCACCTGGGCCAATTGCTCGACCCGCTCAAGGAGCGTATCCAGGCCTTCGAGAAGCGTGTCGAGGAAAGCTACCAGCAGGAAGCCCGTGAGCGGTTCTCCCTGGGCAAGGAGCTCGAGCGCCTGCAGCAGCTCAACCTGCGCCTGTCCGACGAAGCCACCAACCTCACCCAGGCGCTCAAGGGCCAGAAGACCCAGGGCAACTGGGGCGAACTGATCCTGGAGCGGGTGCTGGAGCACGCCGGCCTGGAGAAGGGGCGCGAGTACCAGACCCAGGTCAGCCTCAAGAGCGCCGATGGCGAGCGGTTCCAGCCCGACGTGCTGATCATGCTGCCGGGCGACAAGCAGGTGGTGGTCGATGCCAAGGTCAGCCTCACGGCCTACCAGCAGTTCGTCGGCAACAACGATGAGGCCGCGCTCAAGCAGCATGTGCAGTCGCTGCGCAATCACGTCAAGGGTTTGTCGAGCAAGGACTACAACCGCCTGGAGGGCCTGCACAGCCTCGACTTCGTGCTGTTGTTCGTGCCCATCGAGGCGGCCTTCTCGGCGGCGCTGCAGGCTGAGCCCAACCTGTTCCAGGAGGCCTTCGACCGGCAGATCGTGATTGTCAGCCCGACCACCTTGCTGGCCACCCTGCGGGTGATCGACAGCCTGTGGAAACAGGAACGCCAGGGGCAGAACGCCCGCGAGATCGCCGAGCGCGCCGGCTGGCTGTACGACAAGTTCGTGCTGTTCATCCAGGACCTGGACGAGCTCGGCGCCCGCCTGGCCCAGGTCGACAAGGCCTACGCCGCGGCACGCAACAAGCTGTGCGAGGGGCGCGGCAACCTGGTCAGCCGCAGCGAGCAGCTCAAGCTGCTCGGCGCACGGGCCAGCAAGAGCCTGCCGGCCGAGCTGGTCGAGCGCGCCCTGAGCGACGAGGTCCTTACTGAACCAGGCTCAGATGCCGATTGAGCAGGGCGCGCAGGGCTGCCGGCTTGACCGGCTTGGCCAGGTAGTCCAGGCCCGCGGCATGGACCAGGGCGATGGTCTCGTTGCGCCCGTCGGCGCTGATCACCACGCCGGGCACCGGCTCGCCCAGGCGCGCCCGTAGCCAACCCATCAGCCCGGTGCCGGTCTCACCGTCATCCAGGTGGTAGTCCACCAACGCCAGGTGCGGGCGCAGGCCCTTGCCGAGCAGGGCCTCGCATTCGGCCTGGTTGCGCGCGGTCCACACCTGGCAGCCCCAGCGGCTGAGCAGGCTGTTCATGCCGATGAGGATGCTGTCCTCGTTGTCCACGCACAGCACCTGCAGACCGGCCAGCGGCTGGCCGGCTTGTTCCACGGGGGCGGGCGTCGCGGGCGCGGGGCTTCGGGCGATGGGCACGTTGACGCGGAACACGCTGCCCTTGCCCGGCCAGGAACGCACCTCCAGCGGGTGCGCGAGTACCCGGCACAGGCCGTCGGCGATCGCCAGGCCCAGGCCCAGGCCTTTTTCGGCGCGGGTCTGGTGGCTGTCCAGGCGTTTGAACTCCTGGAAGATCACCGCCAGCTTGTCGTCGGCGATGCCAGGGCCGCGGTCCCATACTTCCAGCCACAGGCTTTCACCTTTGCGTCGGGCGCCGAGCAGGATCGGGCCTTTGCCGTAGCGCAGGGCGTTGGTGAGGAAGTTCTGCAGCACCCGGCGCAGCAGCTTCATGTCGCTGTCGACCCGCAGGCGGCTGCCGCGCAGGCGGAACTCCAGGCCTTTTTCGGCGGCCAGTACCTTGAACTCGGTGCCGAGGGTATCGAACAGCTCGTTGAGGGCGAAGGGCTTGATGTCGGGGGTGACCTTGCCGTTCTCCAGGCGCGAAATGTCGAGCAGGTCGCTGATCAGCTCTTCGGCCGAGCGCAGCGAACTGTCCATGTGCCGCACCAGTTGCCGGGCTTCGTCGTTCATGCCCTCGGCTTGTTGCGACAGGGCGGCGGAGAACAGCCGGGCGGCGTTGAGCGGTTGCATCAGGTCGTGGCTGACGGCGGCAAGGAAGCGAGTCTTGGACTGGCTGACCGCCTCGGCGCGGCTCTTGGCCTCGGTCAACGCCTGGTTCAGCTGCGACAGTTCGTGGGTACGCTCGGCGACCCGCTGCTCCAGCCCCTCGTTGGAATCGCGCAGGGCCTGCTCGGCTTCGCGGAACGGGGTGATGTCGGTGAAACTCATGACGAAGCCGCCCCCGGGCATCGGGTTGCCGATCAGTTCGATCACCCGGCCATTGGGGAACAGCCGTTCGGAAGAGTGGGCGCGGCCCTGGCGCATCCAGTGCAGGCGCCGCGCCACATGCACCTGGGCCTCGCCCGGGCCGCACAGGCCGCGTTCGGCGTTGTAGCGGATGATGTCGGCGATCGGCCGGCCGACGCTGATCAGCCCGTCGGGGTAGTTGAACAGTTCGAGGTAGCGGCGGTTCCAGGCCACCAGGTGCAGGTTCTGGTCGACCACGCTGATGCCCTGGTTGATGTTCTCGATGGCCCCCTGCAGCAGCGCACGGTTGAATTGCAGCACTTCGCTGGCTTCGTCGGCGATGCGCACCACGTCCTCGAGCTGCATGTCGCGGCCTTCGATGGCGGCCTTGACCACCGCCCGGGTCGAAGAGGTGCCGAGCACGCCCGCCAGCAGCCGTTCGGTGTGTTCAATCCAGTCGCCGTCGGCGTTCTGGTTGGGGTTGAAGCCCTTGCCCTGGCGGTAGGCGAAGCGGATGAAGCTCTGCCGGGCACGTTCCTCGCCGACAAAACGTGCGGCGAGCTTGAGCAGGTCGTCGATCTGTACCGCCAGCAAAGGTTTGCTGGAGGGGCGGGCGCTGGTCTGCTGGCCGATGAAGCGCCCGGCCTGCCAGTGCTCGGAAACCCGCGTGCGCGACAGGATCGAGACCCAGGCGAACAGGGTGAAGTTGCCCGCCAGCGACAGCACCACGCCCTGGGTCAGCGGGGTGATTGGCAAGTTGAGCGGGTTGCCGTGCAGCCAGGCCAGGCCCGGGAACAGTTGCAGCGACCAGCCCAGGCTGTGGGCGGCGATCGGCAACACCAAGGTGTAGAACCACAGGAAGATGCCGGCGGCCAGGCCCGCGAACACGCCGCGGCGGTTGGCCTGCTTCCAGTACAGCGCGCCGAGCATCGCCGGGGTCAGCTGGGTGACCGCGGCGAAGGCGATCTGGCCGATGGTCGCCAGGCTCGCGGTGGAGCCGAGCAGGCGGTAGCTGACGTAGGCCAGCAGCAGGATCACCACGATGGTCACCCGGCGCACCGAGAGCATCCAGTGGCGGAACACCTCGAACGGCCGCTCGGCGTTGTTGCGGCGCAGCAGCCAGGGCAACAGCATGTCGTTGGAGACCATGGTCGACAGCGCCACGGCCTCGACGATGACCATGCCGGTGGCCGCCGAGGCGCCGCCGATGAACGCCAGCAGGGCCAGGCTTGGGTGGGCCTCGGCCAGCGGCAGGCTGATCACGAAGGAGTCGGAGATCACCGTGCCCGGCAGCAGCATCTGCCCAGCCAGGGCGATGGGCACCACGAACAGCGCGGCCAGGGCCAGGTACAGCGGGAACACCCAGCGCGCCAGGCGCATGTCCTGGGGCTCGATGTTCTCCACCACGGTGACGTGGAACTGCCGGGGCAGGCAGATGATCGCCATCATCGCCACGGCGGTCTGCACCACCATCGACGGCCAGTTGATGGTTTCTTCCCAGTAGTCGTTCAGGTGCACGGACTGCCGCGCCTGGGTGAACAGGTCGTCGAAGCCGTCGTACAGGTTGAACACCACGAAGGCGCCCACGGCGAGAAAGGCCAGCAGCTTGACCAGTGATTCGAAGGCGATCGCCAGGACCATGCCGCGGTGGTGCTCGGTGACGTCCAGGCTGCGGGTGCCAAAGACGATGGCGAACAGCGCCAGCACCAGCGACACCACCAGCGCGGTGTCCTGCACCCGGCTGCCAGTGGCGTCGGCATTGGCGCCGATCAGCAAATTCACCCCCAGCACGATGCCCTTGAGCTGCAGCGCGATGTACGGCAGCACGCCGACCAGGCAGATCAGCGCCACGACCACTGCGAGGGACTGCGACTTGCCGTAGCGGGCAGCGATGAAGTCGGCGATGGAGGTGATGTTCTGCTGCTTGCTGATCAGCACCATCTTCTGCAGCACCCAGGGCGCGAAGATGAGCAGCAGCACCGGGCCCAGGTAGATGGGCAGAAACGCCCAGAGCTGCTCGGCGGCCTGGCCGACCGCGCCGAAGAAGGTCCAGCTGGTGCAGTACACCGCCAGCGACAGGCTGTACACCCAGGCGCGCAGGCGCGGCGGCAACGGCGTGCTGCGGCGGTCGCCGTAGAAGGCGATGGCGAACATGATGGCCATATAGGCCAGGGCAACCACGGCGATCAGCCCGCTGGACAACGACATGCAAACTCCGGAGCAAAAAAGAAAACGCGGTCCCGATCAATCAGTCTGGCACGCAGGGCGCGGTTCGTCAGCGCCGACGATGGTCGCAGTGGCAGGACGTCGCAGGCCCCGTGACGGGCGGGTATTGCCAACTAAGCCTGTCGGGCCATGTGTGTCCCCAGCCAGTAGAACACCGCCGCCAGCATCACCGACCCGATCAACAGATAGAACACCGTCACCGGCACCACATGCCCCAGCGCCAGGCCCACCAGTATCGGGCCGAGCCCCGCGCCCAGGTTGGAGAGGTTCTGCGCGCCATAGTAAACCCCGCGCAGGTGCTCCGGCGCGATCAGGTCGATGAACATGAATTCGGCCGGAATCACGATGATCTCGCCCAGGGTGAACACCAGCATGGCCAGACACCAGACCAGCGCCGAAGCGGCCACGGAGAATCCCAGCAACCCGGCAACGAACATGGCCATGCCAGCCATCAGCCAAGGCATCAGGCGCTGACGGGTGATGCGTCGGCCAATCAGGTACTGCAGGCCGATCACTGCGAGGGCGTTGGTGGTGACCAGGTAGCTGGCCAGGCGCGCCACCTCGGCGGGATCGTGCTGAGTCACCACCAAGTACTGCGACAGGTAGGCGGTGAACTGGCCGAACACCACAGCACTGAGCACGCCGCCGAGGGTGAAGCAGACCAGCCGCCGGTCGCGCAGCATGCCCAGGGCGACCTGGGCGAAGCTCGCCGCCTGCCCGGCCTCGCGCAGGCCCAGCAAGCTGCGTTCGCCCAGGCGGTAGTAAGCCAGGCTCAGGCCGAGGCCGATCAAGGCCGACACCACGAACGGCAGGTGGTCGTCCGCCTCTATCAGCATCACCCCGAGCATCGGCCCTGCGGCCCAGGCGATGTTGTTGAACGTGTACTTGATGGCGAACACTTCGCCGCGTCGGTTCTCTGGCAGCAGGGCGCAGAACCCGGCCTTGGCGGCAATGTCGACCACCGTCTGGGCCAGGTAGGCCACCACCAGGAAACAGAAGAACGGCGCAGCCGAGGTACTGGCCACGATGCCGACGAAGGCCAGGGCGAACACCAGGGTGCAGGCGACGATCAGCGTATGGCTGCGCAGGGTGTCGACCAGGTGTCCGCCGTAGAGGCTGAGCAGGGATGCCAGGAGCATCGCGCCGCCGACCAGCAGGCCGGTCTGGCCGACCGACAGGCCCAGGTGCGTTGACAGGTACACCACCAGATAGGGCAGGGTGATCGCCCGGGCCATGGTCAAGGTGAAGGTGGTGAACAACAGCAGGCGAACCGCGGCGGGATAGCCTTTCAGGGCGCGGAGCATCGACTGATCCTTGTCATTGTCAGCGGTCAAGCATATGCCAGGTGCCGGACTGGCTGCTATATCTTTAAAATCGATAACAGATAGAGAAATTACCCGTTATATAGATATTCTATGCAGGCATAAGATATCTCTACCTTACACAAGGGCAGGAGACACCTTATGCCATGCACCCAGACCCGTACGCCTTCCTGGCGCCCGTTCAGCCAGTTGGCCCATCCCCGCGAAGTGATTCGCCAGTTCACCCCCAACTGGTTCGCCGCGACCATGGGCACCGGCGTGCTGGCCCTGGCCTTTCATCAGGTCCAGGTGCCGGGATTGGACAGCGTGGCCGAGGGACTGTGGTGGTTGACCATCGGCCTGTTTACCCTGTTCTGCGTCCTGTATGGCGCCCGCTGGATAATGTTCTTCAATGAGGCGCGGCGGATTTTCGCGCATTCCACCGTGTCGATGTTCTTCGGCACCATCCCCATGGGCCTGGCCACCCTCCTCAACGGCGCCCTGGTGTTCGGCTTGGCGCGCTGGGGTGAGGCTGTGGTGCCGTGGGTTGAAATGCTTTGGTGGCTGGACGTGGGCCTGGCGCTGCTATGCGGCGTGGCAATTCCCTACCTGATGTTTACCCGCCAGGAGCACAGCATCGACCAGATGACTGCGGTGTGGCTGCTGCCAGTGGTGGCGGCGGAGGTTGCCGCCGCCAGTGGCGGGTTGCTGGCGCCGCACCTGGCGGACGTTCACGCACAGTTCCTGGTGGTCATCACCAGCTATGTGATGTGGGCGGTTTCGCTGCCGGTGGCGTTCAGCATCCTCACCATCCTCATGCTGCGCATGGCCTTGCACAAACTGCCGCCGGCCAACATGGCCGCCTCCAGCTGGCTGGCGCTGGGCCCGATCGGTACCGGTGCGCTGGGCATGCTGGTGCTCGGTGGCGATGCGCCGGCGGTGTTCGCCGCCAATGGCCTGGGCGGCCTCGGCGAGGTGGCCCGTGGGCTGGGGCTGGTGGCCGGTATCGTGCTGTGGGGCGCCGGGTTGTGGTGGTTGCTGACGGCGGTGCTGATCACCCTGCGCTACATGCGCCAGGGCATGCCGTTCAACCTGGGTTGGTGGGGGTTCACCTTCCCCTTGGGCGTGTACTGCCTGGCCACGTTGAAACTGGCCGCCTGGCTGGGCCTGGGCTTCTTCACGGTGTTCGGCCAGGTGCTGGTGGTGGCGCTGGCGCTGCTCTGGCTGCTGGTGGCCAGCCGGACCCTGCGCGGGGCGTGGCGCGGCGAGCTGTTCGTGTCACCGTGCATTGCCCAGCGCTGATCGGCCTTACAGGTTGGGTGTGTAGTCGAAGGCGCTGGCGGCTTGGATATCGGTGAACGGGGTGACGGCCGCATGCTTGTTCATCACGCTGTTGACCAGAGAGCCTGGGAACATCTGGATGCCGTTGTTGAAGCGTTCCACTTCGCCGTTGAAAATCACGATGGCCGCGCCGACGTTCTGTTGCTGCTCGGCGATTTCGCGCATGAGGTTGTTCATCAGCTCCGAGGCCTTGAGATCGGGGTAGGCCTCGAAAGCCACGCGCAGCCCGCCGAGCAGCGAACGGGTTGCGTCCTCGGCCTTGGCCAGGGTCTTGCCGTCCGCCTCGACAGGCAGCTCGGCAATGGCGCTGCGCAGGCGGGTGATTCCGGCCAGCACGCCTTGTTCATGGTCGCGGTACAGGCCGGCCTGCTCTTGCAGCGCATCGAGCACCTTGGTCTTCTGCCGCTCATAGGTCAGCACATCGGCCCAGGCGCGTTTGACCCGGTTATGGTTGCCGACGATGCCGTTGTGCAGGCTGATGACGATCAGCGGTACGCCGATCAGCACGGCGAGCAGGATAAGGGCGAAAAGGTCCATGTCAGTGCTCCGTCTGTAGCTGTGCCGGGGTAGGCACGGTGAAATTGTCGTCGTGCTGCTCGGCCAGGGTGTGCACGGCGTCGAGCAGAGCGCTGAGCTGTGGCAGGTGCACGCCGTGGTCGATCAGCAAGCGGAAATCGCTCGCGCGGGACAGCTCGCAAGTCAGCTTGAAAGCGAGTGGGTTGTCGTTGCTGCTCAGGCACAGTTGCCCGTGCTGCGAGAACTCCAGGTTGGGCGTATCAAGCTGGCGATGCAGGTCGATCAGGTGCAGCACCGTCACCGGCTTGGCGAAGCGGACGCAGGCCATGGCCGAGCTGCCAGTGAGGCTGAAGGCGCGGTCGAAGTCGCTTGAGGCGGTCTTGAAGTGGTGCTCCATGTCGACCATGGATGAGCGGCCGCCGCTGCCGCCACCCAGGGCGATTCCCTGCACCCAAGGGAAGTCGATCACCAGGCTGTAGCGATCGTATTCCTGGTAGGAGGTCACGGTTTTCGAGGTTGTGCCGCCCTTGCCATCGGACTCGGTTTCCTGGTGGGTCTGTTTGTCCACGTAATGCAGGTGGTACCAGCGGTAGTTGAAGCTGTGCAGCCGACCCTGATAGTGGCCCTGCACGGCGCGGCGCAGGAAGCGCTTGTGGTTGCCGCGCACATAGTCGCGAAACTCGATTTGCAGGCCCTTGAGCAACTGGCTGTCGGTCACCGGGATTTCCTGCAGGCCGGCGGTGATCAGGCTGGAGCGCTCGGCCAGGTCGTAGGCAAGCTTGGGGATGAGCTTCCTGCGCTGATAAAGGACGATCAGGCTGAACGCAGCGCCACCGAGCAGGCCGAGCGTGAGGTTGGACGCAAGCTGCGGCACGCTCTGGCCCAGCAGCTTGGCCAGCGGCGCCAGCAGCGGCTCGTACGCCTGCAAGTAGCCTGCGATGCTGGCAATGGCCAGTGGTCCACAGAGCAGGGCCATCAGCCAGGGCACCCGGTTGTCGAACTGCATGTTGCCGTAAAAGGCGGCCATGGCGTCCACGGCGGCCAGCAGTTCCTGCTTGGTCGTCGCCGTGCGTGCGGTGTGGCTGGCCGCCCGCACTGTGCGTTTGAGCCGGGCGTTGTGGGTATTCAATTGAATCAATGGCTGGCCTTCATCCCTGTCCAGTTCGACCCCAAGTGGCGCACCTTTGCGCGTTGGTGAGGGGCGGCAGTCTGCCAGCTTCGCGGTTGCCGTTCCATCGTGTCGAGCGACAGGCGCTGAACTGACAGCCGCTGCTTCTGCCGCAGGCGTGGCGCAGCCGAAACTTATGGAAGGAGCAACGGGCTTGCCTTCATCGTCCATTCCCGTGCAGATTTGTGGCTTTATGCGCTGAACGTGCCTCCAATGACAAAGCCCAACCAGGTACACGGACGATGAGTCACCCCTCGCAATTCACCCTGCTCGGCAAGCGGCGCTTCCTGCCGTTCTTCATCACCCAGTCGCTGGGTGCCTTCAACGACAACCTGTTCAAGCAGTCACTGATCCTGGCGATCCTCTACAAGCTGAGCCTGGAGGGCGACCGCTCGATCTGGGTCAACCTCTGCGCCTTGCTGTTCATCCTGCCGTTCTTCCTGTTCTCGGCACTGGCCGGGCAGTTCGGCGAGAAGTTTGCGAAGGACCGCCTGATCCGCGCGATCAAGCTGGCCGAGATCGTCATCATGGCCATTGGCGCGACTGGTTTCGTCACGCACCACCTCGAGCTGATGCTGGTGGCGCTGTTCGCCATGGGCACCCACTCGGCGCTGTTCGGCCCGGTGAAGTACTCGATCCTGCCCCAGGCCCTGCGCGAAGAGGAACTGGTGGGTGGCAACGGCCTGGTGGAGATGGGCACCTTCCTGGCGATCCTGGCGGGTACCATCGGTGCCGGCGTGCTGATGTCTTCCAGCCAGTACGCAACGTTGGCCGCTGCGGGCGTGGTGGGCACCGCGGTGCTGGGCTACCTGGCCAGCCGCTGGATCCCGCGGGCGGCGGCCGCCGCGCCGCAGATGAAGCTGGACTGGAACATCTTCAAGCAGTCATGGCTGACTCTGCGCCTGGGCCTGGGCCAGACCCCGGCAGTGTCGCGCTCGATCGTCGGCAACTCGTGGTTCTGGTTCGTCGGCGCGATCTATCTCACGCAGATCCCGGCCTACGCCAAGGACTGGCTGCACGGCGACGAGACCGTGGTCACCCTGGTGCTGACCCTGTTCTCGGTAGGCATCGCCGTCGGTTCGCTGCTGTGCGAGCGCCTCAGCGGGCGCAAGGTGGAAATCGGCCTGGTGCCGTTCGGCTCGTTCGGCCTGACCCTGTTCGGTCTGCTCTGGTGGTGGCATTCGGGGGACGTCCCGGTCGGAGCCGCGCCCCATGACTGGCTGACCTTGCTGGGCATGAGCCAGGCCTGGTGGATCATGCTGTCGATCGTCGGCCTGGGCATCTTCGGCGGCTTCTACATCGTGCCGCTGTATGCGCTGATCCAGGCGCGCACCCCGGAAGGCGAGCGGGCCCGGGTGATTGCCGCCAACAACATCCTCAACGCACTGTTCATGGTGGTGTCGGCGATCATCACCATCGTCCTGCTGAGCCTGGCCAAGCTGAGCATCCCGCAGCTGTTCCTGGTGGTGTCGCTGCTCAACATCGCGGTCAATGCCTACATCTTCCGCATCGTGCCCGAATTCACCATGCGCTTCCTGATCTGGCTGCTCAGCCACTCGATGTACCGGGTCGAGCACCGCGAGCTGCAGCGCATTCCCGACGAAGGCGCGGCGCTGCTGGTGTGCAACCACGTGTCGTTCGTCGATGCACTGCTGATCGGCGGCGCCATCCGCCGGCCGATCCGGTTTGTCATGTACTACAAGATCTACAACCTGCCGGTGCTCAACTTCGTGTTCCGCACCGCCGGTGCCATCCCCATCGCCGGGCGTGGCGAGGACGAGGCCACCTACGAGCGTGCCTTTGCCCGTATCGCCCAGTACCTGGCCGACGGCGAGCTGGTGTGCATCTTCCCCGAAGGCAAGCTGAGTTCGGACGGTGAGATCGATGTGTTCAAGGGTGGAGTGAACCGCATCCTGCAGGAGACGCCAGTGCCGGTGATCCCGTTGGCGTTGCAGGGGTTGTGGGGTAGCTTCTTCAGCCGTGACCCGAACAAGGGCTTCTTCAAGCGCCTGTGGTCGCGGGTGACCCTGGTGGCCGGCGCCGCCATCCCGGTGGAGGCGGCGCAGCCTGAAGTGCTGCGCGAGCAGGTGAGCCTGCTGCGCGGCGACATGCGCTAAGGGAAAAGGAGGGAGGTCAGCTGGCGCTGACCTTCAGGCCGACCAGGCCGGTGATAATCAGGGCGACACTGGCCAGGCGGATCAGCGCCATGGATTCACCGAACAGGATGATCCCGGCGATCACCGTGCCGACCGCGCCGACGCCGGTCCAGATGGCATAGGCGGTGCCCAGCGGCAGCTCCTTCATGGCAAGGCCCAGCAGGCCGAGGCTGATGACCATGGCGCCGACCGTCAGAACGGTGGGCAGGGGGCGGGTGAAGCCGTCGGTGTACTTGAGGCCGACAGCCCAGCCAACTTCGAACAGGCCGGCGAAGAACAGGATGATCCAGGACATGGTGATTCTCCATCGTTATCAAAGATGGGGCCGTCCCCGGTATGTTCACGCACAGCGTCGTGAGGCCGTCCTCACAGTGCGCACTATAGTGCCCATTTGCCGAAGCTGGGGCAAGTTTCAAGGATCGGTGGTTGCCTCATCGCCGGCAAGCCGGCTCCCACAGGGTTAGCGCATGGCTGGCTTCATGCGGTCGGTGTGGGAGCCGGCTTGCCGGCGATGAGTCCGGGGCAGGCAACATCAATTTCTGGCAGATACGATGTTCTCTACCTCGGGCTCAGGCTCCTCCATTCGCCTGAACCACGTCGACAGCAAAGCCCCGGAGATGTTGTGCCACACGCTGAACAGCGCACTGGGCACCGCGGCCAGGGGCGAAAAGTGCGCCGACGCCAGGGCCGCGCCCAACCCGGAATTCTGCATGCCCACCTCCAGCGCCAGCGCCTTGCGCTGGGCCAGCGGCAGCTTGCACAGCTTGCCGGTCAGGTAGCCCAGCAGGAAGCCGAAGCTGTTGTGCAGCACTACCACCGCCATGATCAGCAGCCCCGATTCGGCGATCTTCGCCTGGCTGACCGCCACTACCGCGCAGACGATCATCACGATGCTTACCACCGACACCAGCGGCAGCACCTGCACCGCCAGCTGCACGCGGGCGCCGAGCAGGCGCTGGGCGAGCACGCCGAGCACGATCGGCAGCATCACCAACTGCAGGATCGACCAGAACATGTCCATGAACGAGACCGGCAGCCACGCCGAGGCGAGGAACCAGATCAGCGCCGGGGTAAGCAGCGGGGCGAGCAGGGTGGTCACCGCGGCGATCGCCACTGCCAGTGCCAGGTCGCCCCTGGACAGCCACACCATGACGTTCGACGCCGTGCCGCTCGGGCAGCAGCCTACCAGGATCACGCCCACGGCGATTTCCGGCGGCAGCTGGAACAGCTGGCACAGCAGCCAGGCCACCCCGGGCATGATCACGAAATGCGCCACTACCCCCAACGCCACCCGCCATGGCTGGCGGGCGACGGCGGCGAAGTCGTCGAGCTTGAGGGTCAGGCCCATGCCGAACATCACCAAGCCCAGCAGCGGCACGATGGCGACCTTGAGGGCGATGAACCACTGCGGCTGAAGGAAGGCCAGGCAGGCGAACACCAGCACCCACAGGGCGAAGGTGTTGCCGACGAAGCGGCTGAGGGCGGCGAGGGCACGCATGGGGCAATCCTTGTTGTTCTGTTCAGGTGCCCCCGATCATACTCAAGACCAGCTCAGAATGGGCCAGCCGTTGGTTTGCGCGTGCTCGCGCAGCACCGGGTCCGGGTTCACCACGTAGGGGTGATCCACCTTCAGCAGCAGCGGCAGGTCGTTGCGCGAGTCGGAATAGAAGCTCGCGCCTTCGAGGTTTTCCTGTTCCTGGTCGAGCCACTCCAGCAGGCGGACGATCTTGCCCTCGCGGTAGGTGAGCACGCCGTGGGTCTTGCCGGTGAATACGCCGTTGGCCGCTTCCAGCTCGATGGCGAGGTATTCGTCCACCCCCAGGCGCGCCGCGATCGGGCCGACGAGGTGGGTGCCGCTGGCCGAAATGATCAGAATCCGGTCGCCACGCTGGCGGTGCTCGGCGATGCAGCGGCAGGCGTCGCCGTAGATGATCGGCTCGATCACATCCTCTACCCAGGGCTCGACCAGGTGCTCCACTTCTTCCAGGGTGCGCCCGGCGATCGGCTCCAGGCTGAAGGCCATGTAGTCCTCCATCTGCAGGTGGCCTTTGCCGTAGGCTTCCATCAGTTCATGGTCGCGCTTGAGGAAACTCTTGCCATCGACCCAGCCCAGCCGGGCCATCTGCTCGCTCCACAACGACGCGCAGTCGCCGTGGATGAGGGTTTCGTCCAGATCGAAAATTGCCAGTGCCATGCGTTGAATCTCCTTAGGCCACTTCCCGTAGCGCCGTGGGGTCGATCGACAAGGATACCCGTTGTCCGTCCGCGTGCAGATCGCTGGCGCAACGATTGAGTACGTCCACCACCAGTTCAACGCCGCGCACCTGGACGCGGTAGCGGATCACGTTGCCCAGCAGGCTGTGGCTGCGGATCTCGCCATCCAGCTCGCCGTTCAGGCTCAGGGTGATCGACTCTGGGCGGATCGCCAGGCGCGCGGCCACCGGGCGTTGCAGCAGGCGGCTGGCGCTGTCGGCGTCGAGCAGGTTGTAGTTGCCGATAAAGCCGGCGGCGAACAGGTCCACGGGCGCGGTGTAGAGGGTTTCGGCATCGCCGCTCTGGACGATGCGTCCCTGGTTCATCAGGACGATGCGGTCCGACATGGTCAGGGCTTCTTCCTGGTCGTGGGTGACGAAGAGGGTGGTAAGCCCCAGCTCGCGCTGGATGGCGCGGATCTGTTCGCGCAAGTGCTTGCGGATACGCGCGTCCAGCGCCGACAGTGGCTCGTCGAGCAGCAGCAGGCGCGGGCGGGTGACCAGCGAGCGGGCCAGGGCCACGCGCTGGCACTGGCCGCCGGACAGCTGGTGCGGGTAGCGCGTGGCGAAGCTGCCGAGCTCGACCAGGTCGAGTACCTCGCGTACCCGTGCCTGGCTTTCTTCGGCCTTGACCTTCTGCATGCGCAAGCCAAAGGCGATGTTCTGTTCCACGGTCATGTTGGGAAACAGCGCGTAGCTCTGGAACACCATGCCGATGCCGCGCTTCTGCGGGCTCAACGGCACGATGTCCTGGCCGTCGAGCAGGATCCGCCCGCTATCCACCGGGGTCAGCCCGGCGATGCAGCGCAGCAGGGTGGACTTGCCGCAGCCGGAGGGGCCGAGCAGGGTGACGAACTCGCCGCGTTCGATCTGGCAGTCGATGTTTTCGAACACCGGGCTGCCGGCGTAGCTCTTTTGCAGTTTCTGTACGCTGACGAAGCTCATGTCAGGTCTTGTCCTTGTTCAGGCGGTTGGCGACCCAGGTCAGCACCAGCACGAAGGCGAAGTAGGAGATTACCAGGGCGCTGTTGAAGTGGCCGCTGCTGTTGCGCATGTTGTTCAGGTACACCTGCAGGGTCTCGTAGCGGGTGCCTACCAGCAGGTTGGCGAACACGAACTCGCCGAACAGGAACGAGAACGACAGCAGCAGCGCCACCATCAGGCCTTTGCGCAGGTTCGGCAGTACCACCAGGAACGCCGCCTGCCAGGTGCTGGCGCCGAGCAGTTGGGCGGCGTCCATCAGGTCGCGCAGGTTGATGGCCTGCAGGTTGTTGGTGATGGCTCGATACATGAACGGCAGGGCGATGGTGAAGTAGCAGCCGATCAGGATCCACGGCGTGCCGACCATGGCCATCGGTCCGCTGCCGTAGAGTTGCAGCAAGCCCACCGCAGACACCACGGGCGGCACCGCGAACGGCAGCAGGATCAGCACGTTCATCAAGGCGTCGAGCTTGGGGAAGTGGTAGTGCACCACGAACAATAGCGGCAGGATCAGCACTACCGACAGCACCAGCGCGCCCACGCACACCAGCAGCGACTGGCCGAAGGCTGCGAGAAAGCGCGGTTCGCTCCACAGCGCCACATACCACTTGAAGGTCAGCCCGCTGGGCAGCAGGGTGGCCGACCAGCTGGTGGCCAGCGAATAAAGCAGGGTGCCGGCCAGTGGCAGCAGCAGGATGAGGAACAGCAGGTAGACCACCACGCGGTGGTAGAGCCCGCCGGCCTTGTTTTCAGCGCGCATGGTAGCTCCTCTTGAGCAGCCATTGATGGGCCACCGTGACCACGGTCATCAGCCCCACCAGCACCATCGCCAGGGCGCTGGCCAGGTTCGGGTCGAGGCTGATGTCGCCGGCCACAAGGCCGGCGATGCGGATCGGCAGCACGTTGAAGTTGCCGGTGGTCAGGGCGTAGACGGTGGCATAGGCGCCCAGGGCGTTGGCCAGCAGGATGACGAAGGTGCCGAGCAGCGCCGGGGTAAGCACGGGCAGGCCGATGTGCCGCCAGAACTGCCAGTGGCTGGCGCCCAGCAGCGCGGCGGACTCACGCCAGTCTTCGCGCAGGGCGTCGAAGGCGGGGTAGAGCAGCAACACGCCCAAGGGGATCTGGAAGTAGGTGTAGACCAGGATCAGGCCGGTCTTGGAGTAGATGCTGAAGTCGCCGAGCAGCCCCATCTGCTTGAGCAGCAGGGTGAGCGCGCCATTGAAACCGAGCAGGATGATGAAGGCGAACGCCAGGGGCACGCCGGCGAAGTTGCTGGTCATGTTGGCAAAGGCGCTGACGAAGTCGCGCAGTTTCGAGTCGACCTGGCGTAGCGAATAGGCGCCCAACGTGGCGATGACGATGCCGAACAGGCTCGACCAGAAGCTGATCTCCAGGCTGCGTTGCAATGCCTGCAGGTAGAACTTCGAGGCGAAGATCTTGCTGAAGTTGGCCAGGCCCCAGCCACTCTCGCTTTGCAGGCTGTTGACGGCGACCCAGGCCAGCGGCGCGATCTGGAAAATGATGAAGAACACGGCGAACGGCAGCAGGCAGAGCAGGGCCAGGTAGCGGCCGCGATGGCTTGCATTCACTTGAGCAGCTCCCGGCAGACCGGTTTGTCGTGGGCGGCGCCGAGCAGTTCGCAGATCGTGCCGCACAGCTCGGTCTGCAGCGGCTTGGCCGCAGGGTCGAGGCTGAAGGCTTCGCCGAACACGAACAGCGGCACTTCACGCTCCTCGGCGAGCAGGCCGTTGTGCGAGCGGTCGTTGTTCATGCCGTGGTCGGCGGTGACCAGGACCTGGTAGCCCTCCTCGAGCCAGCGCGGCAGGTAGTCGGCCAGCAGGATGTCGGCGCTGCGCGCGGCGTTGCGGTACTGGCTGCTGTCCAGGCCGTGGCGGTGGCCGGCGTCGTCGATGTTCATCGGGTGTACCAGGAGGAAATTCGGCGCATGGCGGCGGCGCAGGTATTCGGCGTCGGCCAGCAGGTGCGAATCGGGGTAGTGGTCGGCGTAGTAGAACAGGCCGTGCTGGATCGGCAGCTTGGGGGCATGGGTGTGGCGGTCGCGCAGCGGGTCGAACGGCGAGCGGTTGTACAGCTCGCTCATCCAGTGGTAGGCCGCCGCCGCGGTGCCCAGGCCGGCCTCGCGGGCGTAGTGGAACACGCTGCGCTGGTTGGACAGGCGGTTGATGTTGTTATGCACGATGCCGCTGTCGATCGGCGGCACACCGGTGAGAATGCATTCGTACAGCGGTCGCGACAGCGACGGCAGCTCGCACTCCACGCGGTACAGCGCGGCGCGGTCGGCCTCGACATAGGCGTGCAGGTGGCCCATGGCGTGGTGGGCGACCTGGTGGTTGAGGCCGTCGAGCAGGACCAGGATGACGTTGTGTTGCATGGTGGCTCCGCAGGGGTATCAGTCGGTAGCGCGTCGCCCTCATCGCTGGCAAGCCAGCTCCCACAGGTCTTGCGCTGACCTTGTGGGAGCTGGCTTGCCGGCGACAGGGCCGGTTCAGGCAGAAGGGAATCTGCCCCTTATTCCATCTCGATGATCACCTGCTCCTGCCACTTCTGTGGCAGGGCCTTGGAGGTCGCTTCCCAGGCCGCAGCATCTTTGATTGGCTGGGCGGCCTTGTACTGCTCGTTGGGCAGCAGCTTGGCCTGTACGTCCGCCGGCAGCTTCAGGTGTTCGGCACGGATCGGCCGGGCGTGGCCGATGGCCAGGTTGGTCTGGCCGGCATCGCTGAAGATGTATTCACGGGTCAGCTTGGCTGCGTTAGGGTGCTTGGCGTACTTGTTGATGATGGTGGTGTAGCCGGAGATGACCGAGCCATCGGAGGGGATCAGCACCTCGAAGCGTTTCGGGTCGATCTGTTCGCGGTAGCTCAGGCCGTTGAAGTCCCACACCACGCCCACTTCCACCTCGCCTTTCTCCAGGGTCTGGATGGTCGGGTTGGCCAGCGACAGACGCTTCTGCTGGGCCAGTTTGGTGAACAGTTGCAGACCTGGCTCGATGTTGCTTTCGCTGCCCTTGTAGGCGATGGCGGCGGCAAGCACGCCGTTGGCGGCCTGGGCGGCGGTGCCGACGTCACCGATGGCGACCTTGTACTTGCCCTTTTCCAGGTCGTGCCAGGTGCTTGGGCGGTCCTCTTCCTTCACCAGGTCCTTGTTGATGATGAAGGCGATGGTGCCGGTGTAGGCCAGGGCCCAGTGGCCGTCCTGGTCCTTGGCCCACGCCGGGACCTGATCCCAGGTGCTTGGCTTGTAGGGCTGGGTCACGCCCTTGGTGACCGCGATCGGGCCGAAGGCCGCGCCGACGTCGCCGATATCGGCGCTGGCGTTGTCCTTCTCGGCATCGAACTTGGCGACTTCCTGGGCCGAGCTCATGTCGGTGTCGCTGTGCTTGAGGCCGTACTTTTTCGCCAGGTCTTCCCAGGTGCCTTTCCAGTTGGCCCAGGCATCGGGCATGCCCACGCTGTTGACCGTGCCTTCCTTGCGGGCGGCGTCTTCAAGGGCCTTGAGGTCCTGGGCCATGGCCGAGGTGCAAAAAGCGATGGCCGAACCGAGCAGTGACGCCATGAACAACTTTTTCATCCGAAGCTCCTTTGGTGGGTGCCTTGCATTCGTTGTTATGAACGGAAGCGGTGCTTGCGACCCTTTGGTCTAGGTCAGCAAACCTTGCGCCAAGGTAGGCCTGTTGCGTGACAGTTTGATGTAAGGGGCGGGGGCGGGTGGCAGGCCCAAGGCCCTGGAACTACAGCGTAGACCAGATCGAAAGCCTTGATTCGCGTGGGCTGGCGCGGATCTGGCATATCTGGCAAGTGCCCTGCGGCGCCTGTGTCACAGGATGTTCATCAGCCGTGCCTAGGCTTGCACTACGCTCCAACTGCCCCGTTTCGGGGCTGGACTAGTCCAGATAGGTAACCTTTGATGCAAGCGACGCCACCGCGCGCGGTAACAGCCATCTGCCACGCGCTGCAGGAGCAGATCGAACACGGCTTGCTGGCGCCCGGCGGCAAGCTGCCGGCCGAGCGCAGGCTCAGCGAGGTGTTCGACACCACGCGTATCACGCTGCGCGAGGCCCTGGTGCAGCTCGAGGCCATGGGCCTGATCTACCGCGAAGAGCGGCGCGGCTGGTTCGTCGCGCCCGAGCGTCTGACCTACGACCTGATCGAGCGCAGCCACTTCCATGCGATGGTGCGAGACCAGGGGCGCGAGCCGCGTACGCAGCTGCTGTCGGCGCGGCTGCAGCCGGCTTCGGCGGCGATCTGCGCGCGCCTGCGGCTGCCGGCGCTGTCCAGCGTGGTGCGGATCTGCCGGTTGCGGCGTATCGACGGGCGGGCGGTGCTGTATGCCGAGCATTATCTCAACCCGCGCTACTTCCCTGGCATCCTCGAGCTGGACCTGGCCCGATCACTGACCGAGATCTATGCGCGGGAGTACGCGATTCACTATGGGCAGGTGTGCTTCGAGATCCTGCCGACGGCGTTGCCGGTGGAGGCGGCGGCTGCCTTGAAGGTGTCGGCTGGCAGCCCCGGGCTGCATATCACCCGGGTCAACAGCGACCAGCATGGGCACCTGATCGACTGTGACCTGGAGTACTGGCGCCATGATGCGATTCGCATCCGCGCGCAGGCGGGGTAAGGGGGCTGCTGTGCAGCCCATCGCCGGCTTGCCGGCGATGGGGTGCGAAGCGGCCCTAGCTGGCGGCTTCAGGGATGGCACCACCCCCAGCCGTCACCACCTGCACCGACAGCCGTGGCGTCGCCAGATCCAACCCCGCTTCATCGAGCTGGCGCTTCAACGCCAGGTTGAACGCCCGCGAAACCTCCCACTGCTTGATCGGCGCAGTCTTGAACCGCGCCCGCAGGATCGCCGATCCCGACTCGAAGCTTTCCACCCCCTGCAACTCCAGCGGCGACCAGATGTTGCGGCGCATCAGCGGGTCGTTGCGCAGTTTCTGCCCGACCTCGCGAATCAGGGTGATGGCCTGGTCGATGTTCATGCTGTGCGGGATGGCCACACGGAAGATCGCGTAGCCAAACTCGCGCGAGTAGTTCTTGATGCTCTTGATCTCGCTGAACGGGATGGTGTGCACGATGCCGTCGATGTCGCGCAGGCGCACGGTGCGGATGGTCAGGCCCTCGACCGTGCCCAGGTGGCCGCCGACATCCACGTAGTCGTCGATGGCCAGCGAGTCCTCGATGATGATGAACAGGCCGGTGATCAGGTCGGCCACCAGCGACTGGGCGCCGAAACCGATGGCCAGGCCGATGACACCGGCACCGGCCAGCAGCGGGGTGACGTTCATGCCCATGTTGGCCAGGGCGACGATCACCGCGATGATGACGATCACCACGAACATCACGTTGCGGATCAGCGGCATCATGGTCTGCGCGCGGGCGTTGGCCAGCCCGCGCCGCGAATGCACCAGGGCATGGTGCACGGCAGTGTCGGCGAGGATCCACACCAGCCAGGCGACGATCAGCGTGCCGGCCAGGCCCAGCAGGCGCAGGCTGACTTCATGGCCGTCACCCTCGGCGAAGCTGATCATCGAGTGGCCCCATACACGCAGGCCCAGTTCGATGAACAGCAGCCAGATGAACAGGTGCACCAGGACATAGCCGAAGTTGCGCAGGCGTTCGGTGTAGACCGCCTGGCGCTTGTTGGCGCGCCTGGGCTTGGCGGCATGGCGGCGGACCAGGCCATTGAGCACCATGCACACCACCACCAGCACCGTGCACATCAGCGACTGGCGCAGGGCGGTGCTGGTGTCGCCGGCGGAGACGAAGGTGGCGAACAGCGAAATTGCCACCAGGATCAGCGCCGGGATATACCAGAAGCTGCCGAGCAGTTCGATGGTGTCGCTCAGGGTGCGCCGGGTCAGGCGCCGTGACAGGGGCTGGTTGCGAATCAGGTGGGCGATCGGGCGGCGGAAGCGCAGGATGAACAGCCCGGTGCACAGCGCGGCGATCACATTGGCCAGGGTTGCCAGGGCGTGGGCCAGGTGGCTGCCCAGCGCGGTGGTCAGGCGTGGGTCGCTCATCGCCTCGCCGAACGCGGCGAAGCTGCCGATCAGCCACAGCGGGCGGAACGCCTGGTGCCGCAGAATGTGAAGGGCACGGTGGCGATGTGGGCCATCGAGCAGCGAGAAGGCAATCACGCAGATCGCCGAGAACAGGGTGCCGACCACCAGCGCGTAGGCCAGCACCATGGCCATCGACTTGCCCAGCGAGGAGGGCAGGGCGAAGCTCAGGTACACGGTGAACACCAGCGCCACCAGCCATGGGCCCAGCTTGCGCAGGGCAAAGCGCACCAGGTCCCAGGTCCGCGGGTGCTGCGGCAGGTCTTCGGTCAGGCCGAAACGCAGGCGCACACGGTGGCCGATCCAGTTGAAGGCATAGGCCAGCAGGCCCCAGACCAGGATGACTCCGGCGAAGCCGAACAGGATCGCCGGCCATTGATGCACCGGCACCACCAGTGCGGCCAATTCGTCCTGGGCCTGGTCGATTTCCAGCGACCAGCGCTTGAACGGGCTGGCATCGCCGCTGAACTGTTTCTCGAAATCATGCAGGGCACCGCCGATCAGGCCGAGCACGCCCTGTTCGACGGTGGGTTGCGATTGCCGGGTGGCGTCGCGCAGCTTTTTCAGGTCGGCCAGCAGCTTGGCGCGTTGCTGGTCGTTTTCCAGGTTCTTGATCACCTCGTCCAGGGACTTGCCCAAGGGCTCGCTGGCCTCGGGCTGGGCGGGCGTGCTGGAACCGAGCAGGCCGGGCAGGCCGGCGGCATGCGCTGGGGTGGCGAGCAACAGGAACAGCAGCGTGATGCAACGCAGGAGGGCTGGCACCGGGAAATCTACCTCAGGTCAAACGTTTGCCCGAGTGTAGAGGTTTACGACGGCAGTTTCTCGAGGATCTTCCAGCAGGTGAGGCCGAAAATGCCGAGGGTGCCGATCCACATCATCAGCACGCCGACATTGCGCTCGCGCAGGCTGAAACCGATGGTCAGCAGCATCAGGAACAGGAACACCGGCACGAACAGGGACAGGAACGGCGATGACATGGACAGCATCCTTCTGTTTTGGGGGCCATGTATCAAGCATAGCGCTTTGCAAGCGAGGCGGATTGACCGGGGGCAGGGGCTGATCCGATCGCGGGCCAACCCGCTCCCACAGGTCCGTGTGGGAGCGGGTTGGCCGTCAGGGCAGTTCGCGGCTGCGGTAGAAGGCGCCGAGCACCTTCACCAGGTGGGCCAGGTCATGGCTGCCGCACAGCTCGCGGATCGAGTGCATGGCGAAGGTCGGCAGGCCGATATCGACCGTGCGCACGCCCAGGTGGCTGGCGGTGATCGGGCCGATGGTCGAGCCGCAGCCCATGTCGCTGCGCACCACGAAGCTCTGCACCGGTACTTCCTCGGCCATGCACAGGTGGCGGAAGAACCCGGCGGTTTCGCTGTTGGTGGCGTAGCGCTGGTTGTTGTTGACCTTGATCACCGGGCCTGCGTTGAGCTTGGGGCCGTGGTTGCCGTCGTGCTTGTCGGCGTAGTTGGGGTGCACGCCGTGGGCATTGTCGGCCGAGACCATCAGCGAGCGCTGGATGGTGCGCACATAGTCGTCGCCATCGGGCAGCAGGCGTTGCAGGGTCTGTTCGAGCATCGGGCCGTCGGCGCCGCAGGCCGAGCAGGAGCCGACTTCCTCGTGGTCGTTGCACACCAGTACGCAGGTCTCGTCGCCTTCGGCGTTCAGCAGCGCCTGCAGGCCGGCGTAGCACGACAGCAGGTTGTCCAGGCGGGCGGCGGCGATGAAGTCGCCGTTCAGGCCGATCAACGCGGCGTCCTGGGTGTCGTAGAAGCTCAGCTCGTAATCCAGCACCACGTCGGCGTTGAGGTCATGCTCGCGGGCCAGCTGCTCGGTGAGCAGGGCGCGGAAGTCGATGCGCTCGTCGCCGGCGACCTGTGCCAGGATCGGTGGCAGCTCGGTCTGCGGGTTGATCTGCCAGCCTTCGTTGGCGGTGCGGTTGAGATGGATCGCCAGGTTGGGGATCACCGCGATCGGCAGCTTGAAATTGATCAGTTGGCTTTCCACCTTGCCGTCACGGCGGAAGGTGACCCGGCCGGCCAGCGACAGGTCGCGGTCGAACCAAGGGGCAAGCAGGGCGCCACCATAGACTTCGACGCCCAGTTGCAGGAAGCCCTGGCGTTGCAGTTCGGGCTGCGGCTTGACCCGCAGGCATGGGCTGTCGGTGTGGGCGCCGACCATGCGGATACCGCCGATCAGCGGCGAATGCTTGCCGACCTTGATGGCGATGATCGAGGAATCGTTACGGGTCACGTAGTAGCGACCACCAGGCGTAGTGGCCCAGCTGTCGCGCTCGTCCAGGCGCTGGTAGCCGGCGGCCTCGAGGCGCTGCGCGAGGCTGGCGGTGGCGTGGAAGGGCGTCGGGGAGGCCTTGAGGAATTCGATCAGGCCGGCGTTCAGGGCATCGCGCATAAGTCACTCCAGACAGCAGTGGCGCGAGTTTAGCGTAAATGCTCGAAAAATTGTGTCAGCCCTATCGCGAAGCGTGGGAGCGGGCTTGCCCCGCGATCGGGCCCGAGTCTCAGAACGGCGCCGGACACTCGAATTTCAGGCGTTCGCCAGACACCGGATGGGTGAAGCTCAGCATCGAGGCATGCAGGCACAGCCGCTCATGGGCCGCCAGCGCCTCGGGGTTGGCGTACAGCCGGTCGCCGAGCAGCGGATGGCCGATCGACAGCATGTGCACGCGCAGCTGGTGCGAGCGCCCAGTGATCGGCGTCAGTTCGACCCGGCAGTGATCGCCGCAGCGCTCGACGATGCGCCAGAAGGTCAGGGCATGCTTGCCCTGCTCATGGTCGACCACGTGGCGCGGCTTGGTCGGTGGGTCGTAACGCAGGGGCAGGTCGATGCTGCCGCTGTCGAGCGCGGGCTGGCCCCAGCACAGCGCGGTATAGGCCTTTTCGGTCTCGCGGTCGTGGAACTGGCGTGACAGTTCGCGGTGGCTGTCGGCGTCGCGGGCGAGCAGGATGATCCCCGAGGTTTCCCAGTCCAGGCGGTGGACGATCAGGGCTTCCGGGTAGCCGTTTTCCTGCAGGCGGGTGATCAGGCAGTCCTTGTTGTCCTCGGCGCGGCCCGGCACCGACAACAGCAGGGTCGGCTTGTTGATCACCAGGACGGCGGCGTCTTCGTGAAGGATCTGGATGTTCGACAGCGGCATTGCTAGGTCTCGGTGAAATGGCGGAAAGCACTGGGGCCGCCTTGCGGCCCATCGCCGGGGGGG
>NZ_JBYSYW010000010.1:0-68312 GCF_058783825.1 Pseudomonas sp. FW305-96 | reverse complement strand
CCCCCCCGGCGATGGGCTGCAAAGCAGCCCCAATGATTACACCCAGCTGCGCGATCAGCGATCAGGCAGGGTGATGTTCAGTTCCAGAATCGAGCAGCTGCCCTGGTTTTCCAGTTCGATCTGTACGTCGTCGTTGCCGATGTTGACGTACTTGCGGATCACCTCGACCAGCTCCTTCTGCAAGGCAGGCAGGTAGTCCGGGGTGCTGCGTTGGCCACGCTCGTGCGCCACGATGATCTGTAGACGCTCTTTCGCTACCGACGCGCTGCTCTGTTTCTGTCTGCCACGAAAGAAGTCAAAAAGGTTCATGGTTTATTTGCCTCCAAACAGGCGCGCGAAGAATCCTTGCTTCGGCACTTCGATGAACCGCAGTGGCTTGGGCTTGCCCAGCAGGCGGTCGACGGTGTCGCTGTACGCCTGGCCGGCATCGCTCTGGTCATCGAGGATGACCGGGATACCCTGGTTGGAGGCCTTCAGCACGGCTTGGGATTCGGGGATGACACCCAGCAGTTCGACCGAAAGGATTTCCTTGACGTCCTCGACGCCAAGCATTTCGCCCTTTTCGACGCGCTCGGGGTGATAGCGGGTGATCAGCAGGTGTTCCTTGATCGGGTCTTCGCCCTGTTCCGCACGGCGCGACTTGCTCGACAGCAGGCCGATCATGCGGTCGGAGTCACGTACCGACGAGACTTCCGGGTTGGTCACGACGATGGCTTCGTCGGCGAAGTACATCGCCAGGTGCGCACCTTTCTCGATACCGGCCGGTGAGTCGCAGACCACGAAGTCGAACTGGTCCTTGAGCTCCATCAATACCTTTTCGACGCCTTCCTTGGTCAGCGCGTCCTTGTCGCGGGTCTGGCTGGCGGCCAGCACGAACAGGTTTTCCAGGCGCTTGTCCTTGATCAGGGCCTGCTGCAGGTTGGCCTCGCCGTTGACCACGTTGACGAAGTCGTACACCACGCGGCGTTCGCAGCCCATGATCAGGTCGAGGTTACGCAGGCCGACGTCGAAGTCGACGATGACCGTCTTGTGCCCGCGCAGTGCGAGGCCGGTACCGATGGCGGCGCTGGTGGTGGTCTTGCCCACACCCCCCTTGCCGGAAGTAACCACGAGAATCTTGGCCAAGGTGTTTCACCCCTAAATAATTCGGGACAGACGTCCCTGCAAATACAAAAAACGGCAACGGGAAAAAAGTTGCGCTAAAAATGCCGGCAAGTATCCGTTAAAGACGGGTTATGTTCAACACGTCGCCGGACAGGCTGACTTGTACGCCCGAACCCCACAGCGGGTCGCGGCGCAGGTCTTCGCACACTTTGTACTGGCCCGCGATGGAGACCATTTCTGCGGTCATCTGCAGGCAGAAGATGCGCGCCTTGGTATTGCCCTTGATGCCGGCCAGGGCACGGCCGCGCATGGCGCCGTACACATGGATGTTGCCATCGGCGAGAAGTTCCGCGCCGGGGCTGACCGAGCCGGTCACCACCAGGTCGCCGCCCTGGGCGTAGATCTGCTGGCCGCCGCGCACCGTCGAGGTGATGATCCGCGTCGGGCGAACTTCGGGTTCGGCCGGCGCAGCTGGCGGCGCTGGCGCGGGCTCGGGCTTCTTCACCTCGGGCTCCGGCTCGAGCGGCCGTTCGCGGGCGCCGGACGGCGGCAGCACCGGCAGGTCGATGGCGATCGCGGCGGCGATGTCCTCGATGCGGCTGGCGCGGATCGCCAGGGTGCGCAGGCCATGGTGACGGCACACGCGCATCAATCCGGGCAGGTCAATGGCGCCTTCGTCATGGGGCAGCTTGTCCAGGGCCAGCACCAACGGTGTGTTGCTGAAGAAATTCGGCGCCTGCGCGACCTTCGCCGCCAGCTGGCGGTCGAGGGATTCGAGGTCGTTGCGCGCCAGTTCCAGCACGGTGATGGCAAGCATGCTGCCCTTGAGCTGGAACACGGGGGCGTTATCGGGTGTCGGGTTGGGGCTCATGGTCTGCATAGACGGCTTGTTGCGAAAAAAGTGCCCTGACTTATAGCGATAAGACCGTTTGCCCGCAACCGATGTAGAATGCCGGGCTCATGTCTTGCCGGAAGCTTCAATGGAACGCCCGCGTTTTCGATCCTCTTTCCTTCACCCGCGATTCTGGGGGCTGTGGCTGGGCCTGGGCCTGCTGTGGCTGGTCGCCCAGCTGCCGTACCGGGCTTTGCTGGGGCTGGGGCGCGCCCTGGGCGCGGTGATGTACCGGCTGGCGGGTGAGCGCCGGCGTATCGCCGCGCGCAACCTGGAGCTGTGCTTCCCGGCGCTGTCCGGCGACGAACGGCAGCGCCTGCTCAAGGAAAACTTTGCCTCCACCGGCATCGCCTTCTTCGAGATGGCCATGAGCTGGTGGTGGCCAAAGGCCCGACTGGCGCGCCTGGCCCACATCGAGGGCATCGAGCACCTGCAGGCCGCCCAGCGTGAAGGAGAGGGGGCCATTCTCATGGCCGTGCACTTCACCACCCTGGAGATCGGCGCTGCCTTGCTGGGCCAGGTGCATACCATCGACGGCATGTACCGCGAACATGGCAACCCGGTGTTCGACTTCATCCAGCGCCGCGGCCGCGAGCGTCACAACGCCGACTCGCTGGCGGTGGAGCGCGACGACGTGCGCGGCATGCTCAAGCTGCTGCGCAAGGGGCGGGCGATCTGGTACGCGCCGGATCAGGACTACGGCATCAAGCAAAGCATCTTCGTGCCGCTGTTCGGTATTCCCGCGGCCACCGTCACTGCCACCACCAAGTTCGCCCGGCTGGGCAAGGCGCGGGTGATTCCGTTCACCCAGAAGCGCCTGGAAGATGGCAGCGGCTATCGCCTGGTGGTGCATCCGCCGCTCGCGGACTTCCCCGGCGAAACCGAGGAGGCCGACTGCCTGCGCATCAACCAGTGGGTCGAGGGTGTGCTGCGCGAGTGCCCGGAGCAGTACCTGTGGGCGCATCGGCGCTTCAAATCGCGGCCTGAAGGCGAACCACGGCTGTACGACAAGAAAAAGCGTTAGGGAGCGGGCTTGCCCCGCGACAGGGCCGGTACTGGCAACCACTGACTCCAGGAAGGATGCATGACCTCAACCACCGGCCTGATCCTCTCCGGCGGCGGTGCCCGCGCCGCCTACCAGGTCGGCGTGCTGGCCGGCATTGCCGAACTGCTGCCACCGGGCGCCGCCAATCCTTTTCCGGTGATCGTCGGCACCTCGGCCGGCGCGATCAACGCGGTCAAGCTGGCCAGCGGCGCCACCCGCTTCGCCGAGTCGGTGGAGCAACTGACGGCATTCTGGCAGAACTTTCGCAGCCACCTGGTGCTGCGCAGCGACTGGCCAGGCGTGATCCGCCAGGCCAGCCGCTTCGTTGGCCACAGCCTGCTGGGGCTCGGCGGCCAGGTGCCGGTGGCACTGCTCGACAGCCGCCCATTGCGCCGCCTGTTGCACGAGCATCTGGACCTGGACGGCATCGCTCACTCACTGGCGGCCAATCAGTTGCGCGCCATCGCCGTGACCGCGTTCGGCTACGAGTCCGGCCAGGCGGTGACCTTCTACCAGGGCCGCGACACCATCGAACCCTGGTTGCGCCACCGCCGCATCGGCATGCCCACGCCGCTGACCATCGACCACCTGCTGGCCAGCTCGGCGATTCCTTTGCTGTTCGCGCCGGTGCGCCTGGGCGAGGAGTACTTCGGTGACGGCGCGGTGCGCCAGCCGGCGCCGATCAGCCCGGCGCTGCACCTGGGGGCCAGTCGCGTGCTGGTGGTCGGGGTCAGCGGCAACCCCCAGCGACCCTCGCCGCCCTTGCCGACCCAGCGCGTGTTCAGCGGCCAGCAACCGAGCCTGGCGCAGATCGGCGGACATATGCTCAACAGCACCTTCATCGACAGCCTCGAGGACGATATCGAGTTGCTGCAGCGGCTCAATCACCTCAGCCACCTGCTGCCGGCGCACCTGGACGCCCGGCGCCTGGGGCTGGCGCCGATCGAGGTACTGGTGGTGGCGCCCAGCCAGCCGCTGGACGAGATTGCTGCCCGTCATCGCCGCGAGCTGCCGGCGGCGCTGAGGCTGTTCCTGCGCGGCCCTGGGGCGACCAAGACCAGTGGGGCAGGGGTGCTGAGCTACCTGCTGTTCGAGGCGAGCTATTGCAGCGAGCTGATCGAGTTGGGGCGCAATGACGCCTTGGCCAAGAAGCGGGAGCTGTGCCAGTTCCTGGGGATTTGAGGTTTCCTGTACCGGCGCTCACAGCTACTGCATTGGCCTCAAGGGATGCATTGTCTCTGTGGGAGCCGGCTTGTCGTGGCGACGAACCGCGGCGAAAGGGCCGCGCAGCGGCCCCTGTTCACTCGGCGATCTGCAACTTGCGCGCCTGGGTATACACGTATCGCAGCTTCTCGTACTCGAACGGCGAGTTGGTCTGCCCGTAACGGAAGTTGGTGGTGTAGCGCTTGTCCACTGCCCGCAGCACGGTGAGTTCCGGGTGGTCGCTGGCGGTGTCGGGCACGTTCAGGTAGTTGATTTCCTTCTCCCCCACATAGTCCACCACCAGCCCGGTGGTGTCGCGCAGGTTCGACGGCCCGAGGATCGGCAGCATCAGGTATGGCCCGTCCGGCACCCCGTAGAAGCCCAGTGTCTGGCCGAAGTCCTCGCTCTGCCGAGGCAGGCCCATCTTGGTCGCCGGGTCCCATAGGCCACCGACACCGATGATGGTGTTGAACATCAGCCGCGCGGTGATTTCCGCTGAACGCTTGGGCTTGAGCTGCAGCACGCTGTTGAACAGATTGGGCACGTCGCCCAGGTTGTTGAAGAAGTTGCTCACCCCGGTGCGCACGAGGCCGGGCGTGACGTAGCGGTAGCCGTCGACCACCGGCAGGAACACCCACTGGTCGAAGCGGTAGTTGAAGTGGTAGATGCGCCGGTTCAGCGACTCCAGAGGGTCGTAGATGTTCAGCGCGGCCAGGGTCGAGCGTTCGAACTCGCGCTGGTCCAGGCCGGGGTTGAACTTGAGCTCGCGCAGTGGATCGACGAAGCCGTCGGCCTCCACGGTGAGGGTTTCGGTCTTGTCGGCCTCCACCACGCTGGCACGCGGCGCGACTTCCTCGGCCAGGGCGCAGCCGCTGGCGAGCAGGGCGGTGACGAGCAGCAGTCTGTTAACCACGGAAGAACTCCAGCATGGCGTCGCTGTTGACGCGGTAGTTGAGGTTGCCGCAATGGCCGCCATGGGGGTAGAGCGTCAGGCGTTCGCCGAACACCCGGCGCAGGAAGCCGATGTCGCCGGGGCCGAGGATCACGTCGTCGGCGTTGTGCATCACGGCGATCTTCGGGTTGTCGCGCAGATAGTCCTCCAGCGCGTACAGGCTCACCTGGTCGACCAGTTGCAGCAGGCTGTTGCCGTCGGTGCGCGCGCGCCACATGGGGATCACCTGCTCGGTCAGGTAGCAGTCGAAGTCGCATTGCAGGGCGCGTTTGAAGAAGGGCTCCAGGCTGCTGCCCTCGGTGATCGGAAACTTCGGCGGAATGATCAGCCCACGACGGTTGATCAGGTCGGAGGTGAAGGCGATGTCGGCGGCCGAGAAGCGGAACGAGGTGCCGATGAGCATGGCCATCTGCTCGTTGGACAGGTGCTGGCGCGACTTCTGGAAGTCGTAGAGCAACGCATCGTTGAGGTCGATGTAGCCCTTGTCCTGGAAGTAGCGGGTGAGCTTTTCCAGCATCAGTTCATAGAAGGTGGTGCTGCGGTCGATGCCCTTGACCCGGGTCTGTACCAGCTTGTCCAGGTTGGTGATCGAGGTGTACAGGTTGACTGGCGGGTTGAGCAGCAGCACACGCTTGAACTTGAAGCTCTGGCGGGTTTCGTCGAGCTTGCTGACGAACGCCGCGTCCAGCGCACCCAGGCTGTAGCCTGTCAGGTAATACTCGCTCACCGGCAGGCGTGCCTGTTGGGCGCGTACCGCCTGCATGACCCGGTACAAGTCCTTGGCGTCCTCGCTCGACACCCCGGGGGTGGCGAAGCGCGAGGCGGCGCTCATGAAGTCCCAGCTGGTGGGCGAGGACAGCTGCACCACATGGTAGCCGGCTTGGTAGAACAGCTTCTTCAGGTACTCGTTGATGCTGCTGGAGTAGGGCGCGCCGGTGCCGGCGATCAGGAAGATCAGCGGCGCTTCGTGGTCTTGCTTGGCCAGGCGGTAACGCAGTTTCTTCACCGACCAGAAATTATCGGGCAGGGTGAACTCGCGTTCCGGGCGCAGAGTGAGGCTGTAATCGGCCTGGTCGATGTCATCGTCGCTGGGCAGCGTCGGGCGCTGTTCCGGCGGCGTGGTGGCGATGGTCGCCTCGAACGGGTTGGTCAACGGGTAACCGTAGCTCGCGGCATCAATATCCCGCGCCGAGGCGGCCGCCGCCATGAGCAGGCCACCTAGCAGGGCGGCGAGACGCAAAGATCGAAGCATGAAGTCCCCCAGGGAAAACGCAAGGTCGTGCATTACGCAGGCTAGGACCACGACAGGCTGGACAAAGTTGCCCGTCGCCCTGTCGTTCGTCGCACCAGATGTTGCCGCGCCAGCCAACGTTTGTCTTGTGCAACATAGCTGCGGGGCCATGATTTTGCCTTTCAGCGCCCCTGTGAGGGATCATGCAGCGTTTCCATTACCGCTGTTGGAGAACCGGATGTCTCGTACCTGGCCACTCTTTGTCCTGCTGGTGGGCCTGCTCCTGTGGCTGGCGGCCAGCTATGGCGTGCGTTATGGGTTGATGGAGGATGCCCGTTGGGTCGGGTTGTGCAGTGCGCCAGGGGACATCTGGCAATGCCAGGCGCGATCGTTGCTCGGGCTGGGAATTCATTTCCAGGTCATGGCCTGGGGGGCATTGGGCCTGGCGCTGGTCTGTCAGTTGTTGCCGGGGCGGGGCGGCTGGTGGCTGGCGGTGCTGGCGTTGGCGCTCGGGGTTCCGGCGCTGGTGCTGTATACCGCGAGCATCGCGGTGTTTGCGTTGGTCCTGGCGGGGTTGCGGCTGGTACGGTAAATGCGCAGCCGTTGGGCGGCCCATCGCCGGCAAAGCGGGCATTGGTGCGCATCAGCTCACCCCACAGCCCCAGGCCCACAAGGTCTGACGCGCTTTTCTGTGGGAGTCGGCTTGCCGGCGAATCGAGGACGAAGTCCTCGCGCTCGGTTTCACGCCGGGCGCAACCTCAGGCTGCGCCACAACGCCCCGACCATCAATACGCTGACCACCGCCCAGCCCCACGCCTGCGGGTTCTGCAGCCCTTCGCGGAACAACTGCGGCGCCACCCCGGCACCCACGATGAAGGCCAGCAGCGCCACCTCCGCCCGCCGCGCCGGTACTGGCCGTAACAGATAGACCACCGCCGGCAGCAGCAATGCCGCGCTGGGGAAACTGCGATAGCGCGGATCGAACACCATCGCCAGCATGCTCACCGCTGCCGCGAACCCTGCCGCCAGCAACCCTGTGCCCGCGTGCTTCTCGAACCAGGCGAACAGCCGCTGACGCCAGCCGTCACGGCGGGCCAGCGCCAGCGCGCCGTGGGCCAGCACCAGCAGGTTCAGGCCGACCAGGGCAAACGTCCACAGCCATTCGCCGGCAAAGCGGGCATTGGTGCGCATCAGCTCACCCCACAGCCCCAGGCAGCCAGCGCCCAGGGCCGCGAGCAACGGCAACAGCAGAGCGGCGCGCTGGTCGGCCGGGCGCCCGGCCAGGGCCAGGGCCGCCAGCATCAGGATCACGCTGGCCAGCAACCATTGTGGCCAGAGTGCCAGGTTGCTCACCGGACCTTCGAGCACGCCCTTGTCCTGACGGTCGGCGTCGTACAGTCCCCAGTAGCCGCCCACGGCGCCTTCGCTGGCGCGCTTCCACGGCTGGTCGAAGGCTTCGATCAGGTTGTAGCGCCAACCGTTGGCTTCAGCCAGGGCAACGAAGCCGCGGATAAAGCGTGCTTCGTTGACCCGGCTCGGCTCGGCGGTTTCGCGCTGGCGGCCCTCGCTGGGCCAGCCGGTCTCGCCGATCAGGATGTCCTTGGGCGCAAAGCGGTTGCCGAACACCTGGCGCACCTCGGCGACATGGGCCAGCGCCGCATCGATGCCGCGAGGGTCGTCTTCCCAGTAGGGCAGCAGGTGGATGGTCAGGAAATCCACCGCCGGTGCAATCTGCGGATGCTGCAGCCAGAACTCCCAGACATCGGCGTAGGTCACAGGCACACTGACCTGGCGCTTGACCTTGTCGATCAGGCCGGCCAGGCGCTCGCCCGTGACTTCCTTGCGCAGCAGCGCCTCGTTGCCGACGATCACCGCGCTGACCACGTCGGGGTTGGCGTTGGCCGCGGCGATCAGCAGCTCGACTTCCTTGTCGGTGTCCACAGGGTTGGCGTTGACCCAGGCGCCGAGCATCACCTTCAGCCCGTGCTTGCGCGCCAGCGCCGGGATCGCCTCGAGACCCGTCATCGAATAGGTGCGGATGCACTGGAAACGCTCGCTGAGCAACGCCAGGTCGGCGTCCATGCGCGCCGGGCGCAGCCGGAACGGCTGGTCGAAGGGAGACTGGTCCTTGTCGAACGGGGTGTACGAGGCGCACTGCAGCTTGTGCGCAGGGCTGGCGGCGTCGGGCAGGTGCACCGGCTTGCCCAGCCCATACCAGAGGGCTGTCAGACATAGGAAGGCGAGCAGGCTGGCGAGCAGGTAGATCGTGCGCAACATCGGGCGGTCCATCGTCGTATTCGGGAACTGGGGCCGCACAGCAGCCCCAAAGGCCAGTGATAGTAGCCCGGCGCCAAGCGTTTGGCATGCAAGGATCGCGCAGACCGCCATGCTCGCATGGCGCTAATGGCACAGTGCTGTCGCTGATCGCTCGCTGAAGGTCGCTGACAGAGCAGGTCGCAGGGCGAGGCAAGTCGATGATGCAATCTCCAAGACCTGACGAGGGATGCTTTGATGGCGACTATTACAAGAATGCGACGTTTCCTGGGCGTGGGCACCGCCCTGGTTTTGGCCATGAGTACTGCGCAGGCGATGGCCAAGGAAGTCAGCATCGGTTACGTGGATGGCTGGTCCGACAGCGTCGCCACCACCAACGTGGCCGCCGAAGTGATCAGGCAGAAACTCGGCTATGACGTGAAGCTGCAGGCCGTGGCCACCGGCATCATGTGGCAGGGCGTGGCCACCGGCAAGCTCGACGCCATGCTCTCGGCCTGGCTGCCGGTGACCCATGGCGAGTACTGGACCAAGAACAAGGACAACGTGGTCGACTACGGCCCCAACTTCAAGGACGCCAAGATCGGCCTGATCGTCCCTGAATACGTCAAGGCCAACAGTATCGAAGATCTCAAGACCGATCAGAGCTTCAAGCAGAAGATCGTCGGTATCGATGCCGGCTCGGGGGTCATGCTCAAGACCGATCAGGCCATCAAGGACTACGGCTTGACCGGCTACAAGCTGACCGCCAGCTCCGGCGCGGCGATGACCGCGGAACTGGGCCGCTCCTACGCCAAGCAACAGTCGATCGCCGTGACCGGCTGGGTGCCGCACTGGATGTTCGCCAAATGGAAGCTGAAGTTCCTCGAGGATCCGAAAGGCGTGTATGGCGCTGCCGAGACCGTCAACAGCATCGGCAGCAAGGAACTGGCGAGCAAGGCCCCGGAAGTGGCCGAGTTCCTCAAGAAGTTCCAGTGGCAGTCCAAGGATGAGATCGGCGAGGTGATGCTGGCGATCCAGGAAGGCGCCAAGCCGGAGGCTGCGGCCAAGGACTGGGTGGCCGATCATCCGGAGCGGGTCAAGGAGTGGACCGGCAAGTAAGCGCTGGTCGAATCGCGGGGCAAGTCGCATCGGCGAACCGCCGCTCCCACGAACAATGGGAGCGGGCTTGCCCCGCGATGCGTTTGCGGTTGTTGCAAATTTTGCAAAACACCGTTGCATCTAAGACTAAGGTCGTCTGGTTGGCGTCCAGCGGCAGCATAAAGTGGAGTCGGGTTCTCCCTAATCTGTGCTGCTAGGACAAAAACAATGAACGACAGCATTTACCAATCGATACAGAACAGTCCGCGCTTCAAGGAACTGGTCACCAAGCGCGAGCGTTTCGCCTGGATCCTCTCGGCGATCATGCTCGGCCTCTATTGCGCCTTCATCCTCCTCATCGCCTATGGCCCGCACCTGCTCGGCGCCAAGCTCAGCGCCGGCTCGTCGATCACCTGGGGCATCCCCCTGGGGGTCGGCCTGATTCTCTCGGCATTCGTGCTCACCGCGCTCTATGTGCGCCGCGCCAACGGCGAATTCGACGAGTTGAACAAGGCGATCCTCGAGGAGGCCAAGCAATGATCCGACACGCCAAAACCCTGGCCGTCCTGGCCTGCGGTGCCTTCGCACCCGCCGTGTGGGCCGCCGATGCCCTGACCGGCGAGGTGCAGAAACAACCGCTGAACGTTGCTGCCATCGCCATGTTCGTGGCCTTTGTCGCCTTCACCCTGGGTATCACCTACTGGGCCTCCAAGCGCAACAAGTCGGCGGCCGACTACTATGCCGCCGGCGGCAAGATCACCGGTTTCCAGAACGGCCTGGCGATCGCCGGTGACTACATGTCGGCAGCCTCGTTCCTGGGAATTTCCGCGCTGGTGTTCACCTCCGGCTACGATGGCCTGATCTACTCCATCGGTTTCCTGGTTGGCTGGCCGATCATTCTCTTCCTGATTGCCGAACGCCTGCGCAACCTGGGCAAGTACACTTTCGCCGACGTGGCCTCGTATCGCCTCGGGCAGAAGGAAATCCGCACCCTGTCGGCTTCCGGTTCGCTGGTGGTGGTGGCGTTCTACCTGATCGCGCAGATGGTCGGGGCCGGCAAACTCATCGAGCTGCTGTTCGGCCTGGACTACCATGTGGCGGTGATCCTTGTCGGCATCCTGATGTGCCTGTACGTACTGTTCGGCGGCATGCTCGCCACCACCTGGGTACAGATCATCAAGGCGGTGCTGCTGCTGTCCGGTGCCAGCTTCATGGCACTGATGGTGATGAAGCATGTCGGCTTCGACTTCAACACCCTGTTCTCCGAGGCGATCAAGGTGCACGCCAAGGGCGAGGCGATCATGAGCCCGGGCGGCCTGGTCAAGGACCCGATCTCGGCCTTCTCGCTGGGCCTGGCGCTGATGTTCGGCACCGCCGGCCTGCCGCACATCCTGATGCGCTTCTTCACCGTCAGCGACGCCAAGGAAGCCCGCAAGTCGGTGCTCTACGCCACCGGTTTCATCGGTTACTTCTACATCCTTACCTTCATCATCGGCTTCGGCGCGATCCTGCTGGTCAGTACCAACCCCGACTTCAAGGATGCCGCTGGCGCCCTGATCGGCGGCAACAACATGGCGGCAGTACACCTGGCCGACGCGGTGGGTGGCAGCGTGTTCCTCGGCTTCATCTCGGCAGTGGCCTTCGCCACCATCCTCGCAGTGGTCGCGGGCCTGACCCTGGCCGGTGCCTCGGCGGTGTCCCATGACCTGTACGCCAGCGTCTGGCGCAAGGGCAAGGCCAACGACAAGGACGAGATCCGCGTGTCGAAGATCACCACCATCGCCCTGGGCGTGCTGGCGATCGGCCTGGGGATCCTGTTCGAGAAGCAGAACATCGCCTTCATGGTTGGCCTGGCCTTCTCCATCGCCGCCAGTTGCAACTTCCCGGTGCTGCTGCTTTCGATGTACTGGAAGAAACTGACCACCCGCGGCGCCATGATCGGTGGCTGGATGGGCCTGGTCAGTGCGGTGGGCCTGATGATCCTCGGCCCGACCATCTGGGTGCAGATCCTCGGTCATGAGAAAGCCATCTACCCATACGAGTACCCGGCACTGTTCTCGATGATCATCGCCTTCGCCGGCATCTGGTTCTTCTCGGTCACCGACAAGTCCAAGGCCGCCGAGAATGAACGTGCGCTGTTCTTCCCGCAGTTCGTCCGCTCGCAGACGGGGCTGGGCGCCAGCGGGGCGGTTTCCCACTGATGAGTAGATAGCACTCTGAACGAAGACGCCCCCGGCGGGGGCGTCTTCGTTTCCAGGTGTCTGTTGCAGGCTGAAGTCATATCCGCCCGAGTAACAACAGGATCAACAACACCACCAGCACCACGCCGATGATGCCGGAAGGACCGTAGCCCCAACTGCGCGAATGCGGGAAGACCGGTAAGCCACCGATCAGCAGCAGGATCAGGATGATGATGAGGATCGTGGTCATGGTGGAGTCCTTGCGTAATGGAAGGGCTGGGGCGGTCTGCTGGCCGCTTACTGTTTCCGACCAGTGGCTTCGCACAAAAATTCAATCGCCGTGGCGTAATGCTCATCTTCGCTACCCGTGCCATGACAGCGCGATGTCCACCTATTCAGCAGCCTGATGCCGCACCGCCCTCCAGCGAGTTCTGGCTAGACTCCAGCCCATTCCCACTGTTCAAGGCGCTCCACCATGCTCAACCGAATGATGATCACTGGCGCCGGCTCCGGCCTTGGCCGCGAGATTGCCCTGCGCTGGGCCCGCGAGGGCTGGCAGCTGGCCCTGGCAGACGTCAATGAGGCGGGCCTGCGCGAAACCTTGGCTTTGGTGCGCCAGGCCGGAGGCGACGGCTTCACCCAGCGCTGCGATGTGCGCGACTACAGCCAGCTCACAGCCCTGGCCCAGGCCTGCGAGGAAAAGTTCGGCGGCATCGATGTGATCGTCAACAACGCCGGGGTGGCTTCGGGCGGCTTCTTCGCCGAATTGTCCCTGGAAGACTGGGACTGGCAGATCGCGGTCAACCTGATGGGCGTGGTCAAGGGCTGCAAGGCGTTCCTGCCACAGCTCGAACGCAGCCGCGGGCGGATCATCAACATCGCCTCGATGGCGGCGTTGATGCAGGGGCCGGGCATGAGCAACTACAACGTGGCCAAGGCCGGCGTGCTGGCGCTGTCCGAAAGCCTGCTGGTGGAGCTGCGCCAGGTGGAGGTGGCGGTGCATGTGGTGTGCCCGTCGTTCTTCCTGACCAACCTGCTCGACTCGTTCCGTGGGCCGGACCCGGCGATGAAGGCGCAAGTGGGCAAGTTGCTGGAAGGCTCGCCGATCAATGCGGCCGACATCGCCGAGTATATTCATGAGCGGGTGGCTGCCGACGAGTTCCTGATCCTTCCCCATGAAGCCGGGCGTCAGGCCTGGAAACTCAAGTGCCAGGCACCCGAGCGGCTATACGACGAAATGGCGGACATGGCGGTCAAGATGCGGGCAAAGTCACGTAAAGCTAACTAATCAGAGAATTTCTGTAGGCTTTCTTTACCTTCACAAGTAGGAAATGTCTATTTCTGCGGCGAAGGATTGAGTAGGCGAAAGCTGGCGAGGCAGTCTCCGATTTTCCCTTGAGCGAGAGGCAACGGAGATGCTGGTTATCGGACGCGAAGTGGGCGAGGTCATCGTCATTGACGGGGGCATCAGGATTCAGGTGATGTCGGTGGAGAACGGCCAGGTGCGCTTCGGCATCTGCGCACCTCGAGAGGTGGAGGTGCACCGGGTAGAAGTCTACAAACGTATCAAGGCCCTGGAACTGGAGAAGCAGCGAGCCTGATGAGCCGTTACTCCAGCAGTTCCCGTGGTACTTCATGCCGGGCCAGCAACTGGCATTGCTGGCTTTCCAGGTCGAACAGGATGAACGCCTGCCCCTTGGCCAGCGCCTGGCGTACCCGCAGCACTCGGGTTTCCAGCGGCGTGTCGTCGCCATTGTCGGTGCCGTCGCGGGTGACGAAGTCCTCGATCAGGCGGGTGAGGGTTTCGCTTTCGAGTTGGTCGTGGGGGATCAGCATGGGTTTGGGCAGTGGTGATGGGGATGTGCGCATGCTACGTGAAATCCTCTGTCATGCGCAGTCGATTGGCGTAGGAAGCCTGTGCAGGAGCGGCGCAGAGCCGCTCCTGCAGATTGCTCTCAGCCCTTGTTGCCCACCAGGCTGTCCACCGCCGGCACCCGGGTGTCGCTTTCCATCTGCGCATCGTGCTCCAGCTGGTGGCTGAAGCGCTCCAGAGACGCACTGGCCGGCTGCGAGTCGCTGGCGAACACCGGGGGGCTGAGCAGGTAGGCGCCGAGCAGCCGGCTGAGCGCCGCCAGGCTGTCGATATGGGTGCGCTCATAGCCGTGAGTGGCATCGCAGCCGAAGGCCACCAGGGCGGTGCGGATATCATGCCCTGCGGTCACCGCCGAGTGGGCGTCGCTGAAGTAATAGCGGAACAGGTCGCGGCGCACCGGCAGGTCGCGGTCGCCGGCCAGTTTCAGCAGGTGGCGCGACAGGTGATAGTCGTAGGGCCCGGACGAGTCCTGCATGGCCACGCTCACCGCGTGTTCGCTGGACGCCTGCCCCGGTGCCACCGGTGCGATGTCGATGCCGACGAACTCGCTGACGTCCCAGGGCAGGGCGGCCGCTGCACCCGAGCCGGTCTCCTCGGTGATGGTGAACAGCGGGTGGCAGTCGATCAGCGGTTGCCTGCCACTTTCGACCACGGCCTTGAGCGCCGCCAGCAACGCAGCGACACCGGCCTTGTCGTCCAGGTGGCGTGCGCTGATATGGCCGCTTTCGGTGAATTCCGGCAAGGGGTCGAAGGCGACGAAGTCGCCGATGGCGATGCCCAGTGCTTCACAATCGGCGCGGGTGGTGCAGTAGGCGTCCAGGCGTACCTCCACATGCTCCCAACTGATCGGCATCTGGTCGATGGCGGTGTTGAAGGCGTGCCCGCTGGCCATCAGCGGCAGTACGCTGCCGCGGTACACGCCGGTGTCGGTGAACACGCTGACCCGGCTGCCCTCGGCGAAGCGGCTCGACCAGCAGCCCACCGGCGCCAGGGCCAGGCGGCCATTGTCCTGCAACTGGCGAACGCTGGCGCCGATGGTGTCCAGGTGCGCCGAAACGGCACGGTCAGGCGAGCTCTGGCGGCCCTTGAGGGTGGCGCGGATGGTGCCGCGACGGGTCAGCTCGAAGGGGATGCCCAGTTCATCCAGGCGCTCGGCAACGTAGCGCACGATGGTGTCGGTGAAGCCGGTGGGGCTGGGGATGGCGAGCATTTCCAGCAGGACGCGTTTGAGGTAGTCGAGATCGGGTTCGGGGTGTTTCTCAGGCATCAGGATCACTCCTTCGTTTCGAGGGCCTCATCGCGGGGCAAGCCCGCTCCCACGCAATCACGTGGGAGCGGGCTTGCCCCGCGATGGATTTCAGGCCAAAGCCCGGCTATGCGGGAACAACAAGTCGACGAAGCGCTCGGCCGTCGGTTGCGGCTCATGATTGGCCAGCCCGGCGCGCTCATTGGCTTCGATGATCACGTAGTCCGGGTGCTCGGCATCGCGGACCATGAAGTCCAGGCCGACCACCGGGATCTCCAGGGCGCGGGCGGCGCGCACGGCGGCGTCGGCCAGCACCGGGTGCAGGCGTTCGGTGACATCCTCCAGGGTGCCGCCGGTATGCAGGTTGGCGGTGCGGCGCACGGCCAGGCGTTGCCCGGCGGGGAGGATGTCGTCGTAACCCAGGCCCGCGCCTTTGAGCGTACGTTCGGTTTCGTCATCCAGCGGAATGCGGCTCTCGCCGCCCGTGGCGGCCTGGCGCCGACGGCTCTGCGCTTCGATCAGTGCACGGATGCTGTGCTTGCCGTCGCCGACCACCTGCGCCGGGTGACGGATCGCTGCCGCCACCACTTCGAAGCCGATCACCACGATGCGCAGGTCGCAGCCGGCATGGAAGCTCTCCAGCAGCACACGGCTGTCGAAGCGCCAGGCCTGCTCCACGGCATGGCTGACTTCATCGATCGTCGTGAGGTTGACCGCCACCCCTTGGCCCTGCTCGCCATCAACCGGCTTGACCACCACTGCGCCATGTTCGTCGAGAAACGCCAGGTTGTCGTCGGCGTTGCCCGCAAGCTGCTGCGCCGGCACCTGCAGCCCGGCATTGTGCAGGGCGTGGCGGGTCAGGCGCTTGTCCTGGCACAGGGTCATGGTCACGGCGCTGGTCAGGTCGCTCAACGATTCGCGACAGCGGATCCGCCGCCCGCCCAGGCTGAGGGTGAACAGGCCGCTGGCGGCATCGTCGACCTGCACCTCGATGCCGCGCCGCAGCGCTTCGTCGACGATGATCCGCGCATAGGGGTTGAGCGTCGCCTCGGGGCCAGGGCCGAGGAACAGTTGCTGGTTGATGCCGTTCTTGCGCTTGATGGCGAAGGTCGGCAGGTTGCGAAAGCCGAGCTTCTTGTACAGCCGTTTGGCCTGGCGGTTGTCGTGCAACACCGACAGGTCGAGGCAGGCCAGGCCGCGGCTCATGAAGTGCTCTATGAGGTGGCGTACCAGCACTTCGCCGACGCCGGGCCGCGTGCACTGCGGGTCCACCGCCAGGCACCACAGGCTGCAGCCGTGTTCGGGATCGTCGAAGGCCTTGCTGTGGTCCAGGCCCATGACGCTGCCGATCACCGCCTGGCTGTCCTCATCCTCGGCCAGCCAGTACACCGGCCCGCCGAGCTCGCGCGGGGTGAGCAGCTCGGGGTCGACCGGCAGCATGCCACGGGCCTGGTACAACGTGTTGATTGCCTGCCAGTCCGCCGGGCCCTGCGCCCGGCGGATGCGGAAGCCGCGGAACACCCGTTGCGCGGGGCGGTAGTCGGTGAACCACAGGCGCAAGGTGTCGGAGGGGTCGAGGAACAGTTGCTGCGGGGCCTGGGCCAGCACCTGCTGGGGGGCCGCGACGTACAGGGCGATGTCGCGCTCGCCCGCCTGCTCCTGCAGCAGGTCTTCGGCCAGGCTGAGCGGATCGGGGTAGGTATGCCCGATCAGCAGCCGGCCCCAGCCACAGTGCAGTGCCCGTGGCCGGTCGTGAGGCTCGCTGCCATCACCGGCCAGGCGCGCCTGCAGGCGCTCGTAGGATGGCGCCTGGCCGCGCAGCAAGCGCTGGCCGTAGGCGATCTCTTGGGCTTTCATCGGTCAGATTCCTTGTTCGCTGAGCCACAGGTTCAGGGCCGCCAGCTGCCACAGCTTGGAGCCGCGCAGTGGCGTGAGCTGGCCGTGCGGGTTGCTCAGCAGGCGGTCGAGCATGGCCGGGTCGAACAGGCCGCGATCCTGGCTCGGGTCGGTCAGCAGCTCGCGCACCCAGCCCAGGGTTGCGCCTTCCAGGTGCTTGAGGCCGGGTACCGGGAAGTAGCCCTTTTTGCGGTCGATCACCTCGTGGGGGATGACCCGCCGCGCCGCCTGCTTGAGCACTTGCTTGCCGCCATCAGGCAGCTTGAAGCGCGCCGGGATGCGCGCCGACAGCTCCACCAGGCGGTAGTCGAGGAACGGCGTGCGGGCCTCCAGGCCCCAGGCCATGGTCATGTTGTCGACCCGCTTGACCGGGTCGTCCACCAGCATCACCGTGCTGTCCAGGCGCAGCGCCTTGTCCACCGCGTCCGGCGCGCCGGGACGGGCGAAGTGCTCGCGCACGAAGTCGCCGGCCGCGTCGGTATCCAGACGCCAGGGCGCCTGCACGGTGGCGCGGTACTCGGCGTGGCTGCGGTCGAAGAAAGCCTCGCGATAGGCCGCGAAGGCATCCTCGGCGCCATCGACCTGCGGGTACCAGTGGTAGCCGGCGAACAGTTCGTCGGCGCCCTGGCCGCTCTGCACACCCTTGCAATGCTTGGCCACTTCCCGGGACAGCAGGTAGAAGGCGATGCAGTCGTGGCTGACCATCGGTTCGCTCATGGCGCGGAACGCCGCCGGCAGTTGCTCGATGATCTCGTGCTCGGCGATGCGCAACTGGTGGTGGCGGGTGCCGTAGTGCCGGGCGATCAGGTCGGAGTACTGGAACTCGTCGCCGCGTTCGCCGCCGGCGTCCTCGAAGCCGATGGAGAAGGTCGACAGGTCGTCTACCCCGGCCTCGCGCAACAGGCCGACCAGCAGGCTGGAATCGACACCGCCGGAGAGCAGCACGCCGACATCCACCGCCGCGCGCTGACGGATGGCCACGGCATCGCGGGTGGCGTCGAGCACGCGGGTGGTCCAACCCTCCAGGTCGAGTTCACGTTCGTCAGGGTTCGGGCCGTAGTGCAGCTGCCACCAGGTCTGGCGCTCGACTTCGCCATGGCGGTCGATGCGCATCCAGGTGCCGGGCTCGAGCTTCTGCACATTGGCCAGCAGGGTGCGCGGCGCGGGTACCACGGCGTGGAAGTTCAGGTAGTGATTGAGCGCCACCGGGTCGATCACCGGGTCGATATCCCCGCCCTTGAGCAGCGCCGGCAAGGTCGACGCGAAGCGCAGGCGCTCGCCATTGCGCGACAGGTACAGGGGCTTGACGCCCAGACGGTCGCGGGCCAGGAACAGGCGCTGGTTGTCGCGCTCCCAGATGGCCAGGGCGAACATGCCGTTGAGCTTGGGCAGCAGTGCCGCGCCCCAGGCGTGATAGCCCTTGAGCAGCACCTCGGTGTCGCCGTCCGACCAGAAGCGGTAGCCCAGGTCTTGCAGTTCCTGGCGCAGCTCGGGGAAGTTGTAGATGGCGCCATTGAAGGCCAAGGCCAGGCCCAGGTCATTGTCGACCATGGGCTGCGCCGAGCCGTCGGACAGGTCCATGATTTTCAGGCGGCGATGGCCGAGGGCGATCGGGCCCTGGCTATGGAAGCCCCAGGCGTCCGGGCCGCGGGGCGCCAGGTGATGGGTGATGCGCTCCACCGCGGCGAGGTCCGCCGGGCGAGAGGCTTGGTCGAGGGGGCTGAAACGTAACTCTCCTGCTAATCCGCACATGTAACGTAGACCCTTTGAGTTTCGGCACTCTTGGCGTTACTGGCTTTCAGCTCGTACCACTTTTGTACCACTTTCCAGCATTTTCAGCTTATCAAGCTCAGCCCAGTCGTTAGGCGAGTTGATCCACTTGGCATACGTGGAAAGCAAAACCTGCACGCTATGCCCGAGTTGCGCGGCGATGAATGCCGGGTTCATGCCGGCCATCAGGCACATGGTCGCGTACGTGTGGCGCGTGTCGTACATCCTGCGGCGCCTGATACCAAGCTTTCGCAGTGCTGCCAGCCAGTAGCGTTTTTGACTCGTCTCGGAGCGAATGAACATCCCCGAGCGGTCACCCGTCCCACTGGGCGCGAACACATAATCTGAACGAGCCTCGGTGAGCGGTCTGGCTTTTTCGAGCGCATGAAGCGCGCGATCGTTCAATAGAACTTTCCGGGTGCGCTTCGTTTTAGGGCGATCCTGGATCACACCACGGATCTGAATGCGGCACACGTTGGCCGTCTTTCCGCGCCTGTCGATCTCGCTCCAGCGCAGGGCCATCACCTCGCCTGGCCGCATTCCGGTGTAGAAGCATTACTCGAAATAGGCTGCGTAAATTGCCGTCATGCCGTTCGTCGTTTCGTACAGGTGGGTAAAGATCGAATCCGCCTCATCTTTGCGAACCCTATCCATTGGAAACCATGTTGCGCATTAATCTACTGCAAAACTGGTTTTCACTGAGTGACCCGGCCATGGAAGAAGCATTGTACGAGATCACCTCGATGCGCCAGTTTGGTCGACTGACGCTCAGCGCCCCGATCCCCGAGGACACGACGATCATGAATTTCCGACACCTGCAGGAGAAGCACCAGCTGGCGGGAGGTATCCTGGAGACCATCAACGGGTACCTGCGAGACAAAGGCTTATCGCTGCGCCAGGGCACGATCGTCGATGCCACGATCATCCACGCGCCCAGTTCGACCAAGAACAAGGAAGGCCAACGCGACTCGGAAATGCACCAGACGAAGAATGGAAACCAGTACTTCTTCGGCATGAAAGCGCATATCGGAGCCGACGCTGAATCGGGTCTGGTACATCATGTTCATGGCACCGCCGCCAACGTGGCTGACGTGACGGAAGTTGCCCATCTGTTGCACGGTGACAAAGCATGTTGTCTGTGCATGCAGAAAAACCGGAGGCGTCTCAGTTTTTTTGTGTAATGCGCGGCTGAAAAACCCGCTGAACCGACGCTGTCTGCGATCAGGGGCCGGATATCTGGTGACTTTTTCCGAGCATCCCTAGGGTCTGTATGAAAAGTCTTGAGACGAAGGTCAGACAAGGCGAAAACAGCCGAGGAACGGTCGGAGTCGCGCCCGACTTTACGGGTTGTAAATGAGCATTCCGAGGCTGTTTTCAACGCAGCATCACCGAGTATCAAGGCTTTTCATACAGAGCCTAGGAAGGCCCTGGATCTTTGTCACCAGAAATACCGTATTTGTAGGGGTAGGCCGGTGTATTCGGGTCCCATTTAAGAATGAATTTCTATTCAGGTGAAGGGCCTGAGAATTGTGCCTGCGATTGAGGGAGTGCTTTCAAGTGCTGTAAAAATGCAAAAATGTTCAGGCGGCGTTGCGTAATTCGATAAATTTTTAATAATCATGCCAGCCATTAAAAATGGCTACTGCATCTCAAGAGCGTGAGATAATTCTATGACTTTCGAGTAAAGCTGCAAGTTCTGCTGCTCAATCAGGTTGCTCAATCGGATAGATCAGCTTAGTCGCGTTGCTTAACGCCCAAGTATTATGTCACGAGCCGTTACGAACTGAGTGCAGAGGGATGAAAGCCATTGCGCGAACACCTTAACGCGGTGGTCCTCCGCGCTGCGTCGCAGCATCACGTAACGCGCTGGAGCCTTGACATATTTCCCAAAGGGGTTGACTAGCCGACCACTGATCAAGTCGTCGTAGACCAATGTAGCCCGTCCCATAGCAATCCCTTGGTCGTTAAGCGCTGCGCTGATTGCCAGGCAGGAGAGGTTGAATTGTGGCCCCTCTATGTGGCCGTGATATTCAGGCATGTGTGCATCCAGCCAGGTCTTCCATTCGATAAACTCCGGTGCTCCTGACCAAGGCGTCGCATCGTGTAGCAGCACGGCTTTATCAAGCGCCAGCCCGTTATCATGTTTTAGATTTTTTTCCACATAACGAGGCGTGGCGACGGGTACTAGATATTCGTCCATCAGGAAATCAGTATGCAGATGGCTGTAGCTCTCGGGATCATAGCGGACCGCTAGATCAATTTCTTGTTCGTCCATTAATTGCCGATCCAGCGCCTGAAACTCTGCTTTCAAACGCACCTGTATGCTGGTCTCCAAGCGATTAAACTCCGGCAAACGCGGCATGAGCCATTGCAGCGTGAAGGACGGTAGGCAATTTATTTGCAGCGGTGCATTGGGCGCTGCAAGACGGTTGATCGTCTGCTGCATCTCATTGATCAGACGCGTACTCACTTCGAACAATACGGCACCGTTCGGTGTGAGTGTCAGCGCCCGAGGTTTGCGTATAAACAAAGGGTAACCAAGCCGTTCCTCCAAGTGGCGGATCTGTTGGCTCACCGCACTTTGAGTCAAATTCAGATGGGCTGCAGCCTGAGTAAAGCTCAGGGTTCGGCCGGCGGCCTCAAAGCACCTGAGGCTACCCAACAGGGACGAATCGAGAGTGATAGCCATAAGGTGTCCTAATGCATTTGTTAGAAAAAATCGTTATAGGCAATTGTCGTGGAGCTCTAGTATTCCAAGCATCACGGTGCAGGATCAGACGATGCCTATCTCGAAAATTGAACGCAGTATATTAGAACAGCTTAGATCAAGGCAGCCTATGCTATGGGTCAACCCAACCCTTGGCCGGGCAGGCTCGAGCGGCATGCAGGAGGATCAACAGATCGAGGATGCCCGGCTGCGTCTTGCACGCTGTGCCCCCCTGTTGGCCAAGTTATTTCCTGAGCTTGAGCCTTGTAATGGCGTGGTGGAGTCCGAGCTGCAACCTGCCGGGCCTCTTCAGCAAGCGGTGTTCGCAGATGACACAGCTGCAGGGCATTGGTTCATCAAACGAGATGATCAGTTGCCGGTAGCGGGCTCTATCAAGGCCCGCGGTGGGTTTCATGAGGTCTTGGCTTTTGCAGAAAAAGTAGCCCTGGAGAATGGCTTGCTGCGTGACTCTGATGATCGGAGTGCGATGGCGAGCCAAAAAGCCCGTGAGCTTTTCTCGCGCTATGCGGTAACAGTCGGAAGCACCGGAAATCTAGGTTTGAGTATTGGTGTGATGGCTGCGGCATTGGGGTTCGACACTGTTGTGCACATGTCTGCTGATGCGAAGCAGTGGAAGAAAGATCGCCTGCGCAATCGTGGCGTCAGGGTTGTCGAGCATGCTGGTGATTACGCCCAAGCGGTTGCCGCCGGTAGGGCGCAGTCAGATCAGTCTCCGTTTAGCCATTTCGTCGACGATGAGCGGTCGCCGTTGTTGTTCTACGGTTATGCCGCTGCTGCTGAACACTTGGCCAAGCAATTAGCCGAGCACGGCCGAAGGGTTGAAGCCCAGAGTCCTCTATTCGTATACATACCCTGTGGCGTAGGTGGTGCACCAGGGGGAATCGCCTATGGTCTCAAGCTAATATTTGGTGATCATGTTCATTGCTTCTTCGCCGAACCTGTGGCTTCCCCATGTGTACTGGTGCAAATGGCGGCGGGTTGCGAAGAACCTGTCTCGGTGTACGACATCGGGCTGGATAACCAGACGGAGGCTGATGGATTGGCTGTTGGCCTTGCATCGGAGTTCGTTTGTCCGTTGATGGTTGATCGGCTTTCTGGTGTGTATACCGTCGCCGACGACCAGCTCTACCTGAACATGCTGTCACTAAGAGACGCCATGGGCGTAGAGATCGAACCTTCTTCGGCAGCAGCGATCGACGGCCCCGGCTGGCTGGTCAAAAGTGTGGAGGGGCAGGCTTATGTTGAAGCCTTAAGTCTTAATTTACAAAATGCCACTCATGTGATTTGGGCCACTGGCGGCTCTCTCGTTCCTCGTCAGGAGCTTGATCGCTTCTTTGAATACGCTCAAAGCATCAGCCGTTAATTACTATTTCATCGGTGGATGCGGGTACGTAATAACGATTGACCAGCGCCCATTCCCTAAACTGCCAAATGCCAAAAATTACAAGGAGCAGTCTCATGGAACACTCATCATGCGCCATCAGCGATCAAGCCGCTAAAAGCTTTGCGGATAAGACCTATCGCAAAGTGGCGTTGCGTTTTATTCCGTTTCTCATGCTATGTTATGTGATCGCCTATCTGGATCGAATTAACATCGGTATTGCAAAACTAAACATGCAGGCGGATCTACAGTTTAGCGAAGCCGCTTACGGTTTAGGAGCAGGCCTGTTTTTTATCGGTTATCTTATGTTTGAGGTTCCGAGTAATTTGATTCTGCACAGGGTGGGCGCTCGCATATGGATCGCGCGGATCATGATAACCTGGGGCATCCTGTCCGGAATGATGGCGTTCGTAAGTGAGCCTTGGCATTTTTACACCCTCCGATTTCTTCTCGGCGTGGCTGAGGCCGGTTTCTATCCAGGGGTAATTCTGTTCCTGACCTACTGGTTTCCCAACCATCGACGGGGAAAAATGACGGCGATTTTTCAAGCAGGTATTCCAGTTGCGGGTCTGGTCGGCAGCCCTCTGTCCGGTTGGATCATGGAGCACTTCCACATGGTGGGTGGGCATCCTGGTTGGCAGTGGATGTTCGTGATTGAGGCTTTGCCAACTCTGCCGCTGGCCATCGGTGTTTTGTTGATTTTGTCGAACCGGGTTCAAGATGCGAAGTGGCTCAGTGCAGAAGAGAGGAGCCTGATTGAGCATGATTTGGCTCAGGATGATCGGGGTAAAGAGCACATGACTTTCATGCAGGTGCTGCGGGACACTCGAATCATCCGCATCATTCTGATGACCTTTGCAGCCATGATGGCGCTGTACACACTGGGCTTCTATCTGCCGACCTTGATCCGTGATGCCGGTGCGACGGGCGCCACTGAAATCGGAGTGCTCAGCGCAATTCCCTATTTTGTAGCAATAATCACCATGGTGCTGGTAGGGCGTAGCTCCGACAAGCACGGGGAACGACGCTGGCATCTGGCTGGGGTGATGCTGGTTGGTGCACTTGGGCTTATTGGCAGTACGTTTGCAGGGCAGAATTTGGTCTTGGCAGTGATCTGCCTGTCCATTGCTGCAGGAGGGATCATCAGCTTTTCTCCAATAATGTGGACATTGCCTACCGCGTTTCTTGGGGGGGCGACGGCAGCTGCTTGCATTGGTGTGATTAACAGCTTGGCTAACTTGGGTGGCTTCGTTTCGCCTTATATGATCGGTTGGGTCCGTGATACCTATCAGAGCACTACTCCTGCTGTTTACCTGGTTGCAATTGCCCTGATTATCGGCGCGATTATTTCGCTTACGCTTAATAATAAAAGGTTTAGTAATCATGGCCGTTCAAATTCTGTCGCGGAGGCAGATTGATGAATAAGAAAGCACCGATCCGATTGGCAGTCGCCGGGATCATCCATGAAACTAATACCTACACCACCAGCGTTACAGGTGCTACAGAGCTGAAAAGCTTCGAGCAATATCAAGGGCAGGAGATTGTTGAGGCATTTGCTGGTGCAAACCACCAGGTTGGTGGCTTCATTGAAGGTGCCAGCAAGCTTGGCGCATGCCTTGAACCGTGCTACCTGGGGCAGGCGACCCCGTCGGGTACCATCTCTACAAACGCTTATGCCGCAATGAAGCAGGCGATCGTGAGCGAGATTCAGCGCGTCCTGCCAATTGATGGTGTGTTGTTGGCGCTACATGGCGCAGGGGTAGCGGAGGGGGTTGAAGACATCGAAGGGGACATTGCCCAGGCTGTACGTGACCTTGTGGGGCAGAACGTGCCTATCGCTGCGGTGTATGACCTGCATGGCAACGTCACTATACAGATGCAAGAGACCTGCGATATTTCCCTACCATGCCGTTTGTATCCGCACACTGATTTTCGTGATCGTGGCGTCGAGGCAGTGGAGTTGATCCTGCGCATGCTCGATGATGAGCTTAAGCCGGTTAGTGTCATTCGCCGTTTGCCCATGCTTCCCTATATCGTCGCTACACAAGAGGGATACATACCGTTTCAGGTAAATGAGCTTTGTCGGCGTTTGATGGAGCAGTCAGGAGTCGTTGACTGTTCATGGTTCCACGGTTTTCCTTATGCCGACATTGCAGCACCGTGCCCAACCGTGATCTGTACCACCAACGGTGATGAGCAGTTAGCTCAGCGTTGTGTCGATAAAGTAGCCGAGTGGATCTGGGCCAACCGAGAAACGTTCAGGCCTGAGTACCCGTCCCCTGAAAAGGGTGTGGCCATGGCGCTTGAGCATGCTGGCAAGCCGATCGTGATCAACGAATACGCCGATAATCCTGGGGGCGGCACACCGGGTGATGGCACGCATCTCTTGAGGGCGTTGCTTGACGCGAACCCTCCACCTGGGGAGTGCTGTTTCGCCGCTATTAATGATGCAGCGGTTGTCCGTCAAGCGCAGCATGCAGGTGTAGGCGCAACCATCCGTGTCTCTCTCGGTGGTAAACAGGGTGAATTACAGGGAAGCCCTATCGAAGTTGATGCGTACGTCAAATCCATTACCGATGGACGCTTTGCCAATCGGCCAGGCGCTATGTTTGCGGGAGTGAAATTCGATCTGGGCGCGATGTGTCGACTGATCATCCAGGGAATTGATGTCATCGTCGCTTCACGCGCGGAGCAGATCTATGACACGGAGCCGTTTGCACTGCATGGCTTGGACGTTAGCGGACACAAAATCATTGCAATCAAGGGAGCTAACCATTTCCGAGCCTACTTCAACGGTATGGCGGAGCAGATTATCACGGTCGACAGCGTAGGATTGAGCACAGCGAACATCACGAGCTTCCCTCGTAGCCGCTTGCTAGGCCCATTCTGGCCCCTTCAAGAACTAGATGGGCCTTATAGGTTTTGAGAAAACTGCATGCCCTGCCTGATGTCTCCCGCGTGGGTAAATCTGAGTTTGAGGATGTCCTGCAAAGGACGTCCTGGTACGCGCGCTCATAGGCTTTAACGCCAGAAAGCCCCAGTGTCTCTCAGCGCGTAGCCGACCGCTTAGACTTCCCAGTATGTGTGATCGGGTCAGGTGAATAAGTGGAGGCTTCGGGGATCCCCGTAGATGTTGGCGTCGCTTCTACATACGACCCGGCCAGGCTCGCAAACTACGCTGCAAAAAAATGGCAGAACTATATCGATGGTGGTATCGAGGTATATGATTAAACGGAACGTACACGTCAACGGAATCGAATACAGTCGGTCATCCCGCTTCGCTCAATGAAACGCAAGCCAAAACCCGGCTTGCCGAGGCTGTTTGTTCGCCCTAAATATCAACAGCGTAAAATCATCTGGCGCATTTTCAGCTGGATACCCAATCGCCACACCCTCCGACAAGCTCATAAAAAGTTATGCTGTGATGGTCTCGCTGGCTTGTGTCATGCGGTGAATGCGACGGATTTTTCAAACAGAGCCTAACAGACTTACCGCTACCTCTGTGGCGGTTTGTGGTCAGTAACTAGATCCGAACGCACCGTGGGCTGTGAAAAAACAAGCGAAAAATGCATGTTCAGAACGGCGATGATCCCTATCAGTCAGCAATCGATACCGATGCCCTCGGTGGTGCCATCGAACACCGCGACAAGGAAACGGCGCTTTTTATCGCCCATCGGTTACTAGGCGCCTGTGCGGTGATGGGATACTCCAGCCTGATCCTGTGCCTGAAAGACCTTCAGGCTCAGTTGCTGGTGGAGGATTTCGTTCAGGCTCACGCCTGGCTGTTGCAGTTGAGGGAGAACTTGGCACAGAGCATTTGTGCGCAGGCACCGTCCAAACATTAACCGGTTTTGCCGTTGGGGAGGGTGTGCCGCGAAAGTGGGCACTTAGGTAGTGACCGGGGCAGGATGCGAGAGTTTTTAGATCGATCCGTTATATAAGATGAAGGGTCGCCTGTGGGCCATTCGCCGGTAGGCGGCCCGTACGAAAAGGGGCCGCACCGCCGGCGATGAGGTTCCAGGTGTCAGGCCAGGTTCACCGTTGCCACCGGCTTGCGTGACGCCAGGCTGACCAGCACGAAGCTCGCCAGGCCGATGGCCAGGCTGTAGTAGATCGGCGAGTTGGCGTCCAGGCCGTCCTTGAACATGAAGAACAAGGCGGTGGCGAAGCCCAGCGTCATGCTGGCGATGGCGCCGGCGGTGGTCGCGCGCTTCCAGAAGATCGCACCCATCAGCGGGATCAGCATGCCGCCCACCAGCAGGTTGTAGGCCAGGGTCAGGGCGCTGATCACGTCATTCACCGCCAGGGCGATCCCCAGCACCACCAGGCCGGTCAACAGGGTGAACAGGCGGTTGATACCCAGGCTCGACTGCTTGCCGCCGCGCAGTTTCGGCAGCAGGTCTTCGGTCAGGGTGGTCGAGGCGGCCAGCAGGCCCGCGCTGGCGGTGGACATCATCGCGGCCAGGGCGGCGGCCATCAGCAGGCCACGGATGCCCTCGGGCAGCTGGCCCTTGATCATCTCGGCGAAGGCGTTGTTCGGGTTGGCCAGGTCCGGCATCAGCACGTGGGCGGCCATGCCGATCAGCGCGCAGGCCAGGCCGTACAGTACGCAGTAGACACCGGCGGTGGTGCCGGCGCGCTGGCAGACCTTCTCGTCACGGGCGGTGAATACCCGCTGCCAGATGTCCTGGCCGATCAGGATGCCGAAGAAGTAGATCAGGAAGTAGGTGATGATGGTGTCCCAGCCGATGGTGGTCCAGCTGAAGCTGGCCGCCGGCAGCTTGGCCACCAGGGCGTCCCAGCCGCCGGCCTTGTACAGGCACACCGGCAGCAGGATGAACATCAGGCCCACGGTCTTGATCACGAACTGGACGATGTCGGTCAGGGTCAGCGACCACATGCCGCCGATGGTCGAGTACACCACCACCACACCGCCGCCGAACAGCAGGGCCATCCAGAAGGGAACGTCGAGCAGTACCTGCAGCACGGTGCCCATGGCCAGGGTCGAGGTCACCGCGATCATCAGCGCGTAGGCGAGCATGATCGCCGCGCTGGCCTGGCGGGCCATCGGGTTGTAGCGGCGCTCCAGCACCTGGGTCACGGTGAAGATCTTCAGGCGCAGCAGCGGCTTGGCCAGGAACAGGTTGAGCGCGATGATCCCCAGGCCCAGGGCGGCGCACAGCCAGAAGCCGGAGATGCCGTGCACATAGCCCAGGCGCACGGTGCCGACGGTGGAGGCGCCGCCCAGCACGGTGGTGGCCATGGTGCCCATGTACAGGGTCGGGCCGAGGTTGCGCCCGGCCACCAGATAGTCTTCGTGGGTCTTCGCGCGCCGCATGCCGTACCAGCCAAGCGCGAGCATGCCGGCGGCATAGATCAGTACAACGATGATGTCCAAGGCCATTGGGGGTCTCCCGATTATCTTTATTATGGCGAGATCGGCCGTCCGGACGGTGCAAGGCGCCCGGCGGTTCTGTCTTGTGTTGGCGGGCCTCTATGGCCCTCCCGAATGGCTCCTGCCGGGGTCAAACTTTCAGGACGTCTATCACTACCCTGTAGGAGCGGCTTCAGCCGCGAAGCAGGCGCCGCCATATCCGGGCACCCGCTTCGCGGGTGATCGCGGCTGAAGCCGCTCCTACAGGGAAGAGGTCCGCCTTAGCGGCGCACCACGCCCGGCAGCACGCAGAGCATTTCGAACAGCAGGTTGGCGCCCAGCAACGAGGTGTTGCCGGTGGTGTCATAGGGTGGGGAAACTTCGACCAGGTCGCAGCCGATCAGGTCCAGGCCGTGGCAGCCGCGGATGATCTCCATCGCCTGGATGGTGGTCAAGCCGCCGATCTCCGGGGTGCCGGTGCCGGGCGCCCAGGCCGGGTCGATGCCGTCGATGTCGAACGACAGGTACACCGGGCCGCCACCGACCTTCTCGCGCACTTCGGCCATCAGCGGCGCCAGCGACTTGTGCCAGCACTCCTCGGCCTGCACCACGCGAAAGCCCTGGCGGCGGCTCCAGTTGAAGTCGTCGGCGGTGTAGCCCTGGGCGCGCAGGCCGATCTGCACCACGCGGTCGCAATCGAGCAGCCCCTCTTCCACGGCGCGGCGGAAGGTGGTGCCGTGGGCGATCTTCTCGCCGAACATGTGGTCGTTGACGTCGGCGTGGGCATCGATGTGGACCAGGCCGATCTTGCCGTGCTTCTTGTGCAGGGCACGCAGGATCGGCAGGGTGATGGTGTGGTCGCCGCCCAGGGTCAGCGGGATGACATTGTGCTCGACGATCTCGTCGTAGGCCTCTTCGATGATGCGCACGGCGTCGAGCAGGTTGAAGGTGTTGATCGCCACGTCACCGATGTCGGCCACCGACAGCGAGTCGAACGGGGCGGCGCCAGTGGCCATGTTGTAGGGGCGGATCATCACCGACTCGGCGCGGATCTGCCGCGGGCCGAAGCGGGTGCCGGAACGCAGCGAGGTGCCGATGTCCAGCGGCACGCCGATGAACGCGGCGTCCAGGCCTTCGGCGCTTTGCAGGTGGGGCAGGCGAAGCATGGTGGCGATGCCGCCGAAACGCGGCATTTCGTTGCCGCCCAGTGGTTGGTGGAGAATCTTGTCCACGGTGGGCCTCATCAGTCGGTCGATTGTTCTGTTTGTTCGAACCTGTGCCGCCGCGCGCCTGGATCATCTGGTCATGCTGGCGGGCAGGGACATTTCGCCGCAGTCTGCGCAAGGTAGTGGCCGGGAAGAATCGCTACCGACAAATACTTACTTCAGGATTCTCTGAACTATCGGCCGGCAAGCGGGTTAGACTCTGGCGATTTCCACCCTGCGGAGCCTGCGCCATGGCCTCATCGCTGCCCGACCTGAAACTGCTGCGCATCTTCGCCAGCGTGGTGCGCCACCAGGGGTTCGCCAACGCCCAGCGTGACCTCAACCTGTCGACCTCGGCGATCAGTACCTACATGAGCCAGCTTGAAGGCGCCCTCGGGATCGTGCTCTGTCACCGTGGCCGGGGCGGCTTCAGCCTGACCAGCAAGGGCGAGTTGTTCCATCAGGAGACCCTGCGCCTGCTGGGCGAGCTGGACGGCTTCGAGCAGTACGCCGCCGCGCTCAAAGGCGAACTGCGCGGCACCCTGAACCTGGGGGTGATCGATTCCACCGTTGGCGACAGCGCCCTGCCGCTGGCCGAGGCCATCGGCGCCTACAGCCAGGAACACCCGGCGGTGCACCTGCACCTGTCGGTGTCCAGTCCCTATGAATTGCAGCTCGGCGTGCAGGACAATCGTCTGGACCTGGCCATCGGCGCGTTTTCCTCGCGTATGAGCGGGCTGCTCTACCAGCCGTTGTACCGCGAGCAGCACTGGCTGTATTGCAGCAGCCGCCACCCGCTGTTCGCCGAACGACGCATCCCCGAACCGGTGGTCACCCAGCAGCGCATGGTCGGGCGTGGCTACTGGAGCCAGGCCGAGCTGGCCCGGCATGGCTTCAAGCACAGCGCCGCTACCGTGGAGAGCATGGAGGCACAACTGATTCTGATTCTCTCCGGCGCCTACATCGGCTACCTGCCCGAGCACTATGCCCAGGCCTGGGTCGACAAGGGCGACCTGCGGGTCTTGTCGCCGGCCACCTTCGGTTACCAGGCGCCGTTTTCCCTGATCATTCGTCGTGGGCGCAGCCGGGAACCGTTGATCCAGACGTTCCGCGACCTGCTCAAAAGCCAGCTCAACGTGGGCTGAAGCAGACGTTGTTCAATCCGCTCGGTCAGGTCGAGCGAATTTCCTACAAAACTTGACCGCTGGCGTGCTGGCCTTCTGCTAAATATCTACTTGCTTTGATGATTTTCCCACTCATCTGGATAAGCAAGGGATCGCCAACGATGCGCATGAATTTGCCCGTCACCGAGCACGAAAGAACCTTTCCCCAAGACCAGCGGCTGATCTCCACCACCGACCTGAACAGTCGCATTACCTATTGCAACGACGCATTCGTGGCCATCAGCGGCTTCACCTACGACGAACTGGTCGGCCAGCCGCACAACCTGGTGCGTCATCCCGACATGCCGCCGGCGGTCTTCGGGCACATGTGGGACACCATCAAGCAAGGCAAGCCCTGGATGGGCGTGGTCAAGAACCGCGCCAAGAACGGCGATTTCTACTGGGTCAGCGCCTATGTCACGGCGGTGTACGAGAACGGCCGCATCAGTGGCTACGAATCGGTGCGCTCAGTGCCGAGTCGAGAGCAGATCCGCCGGGCGGAGCAGCTGTATGCCCGTCTGCGCGCGGGGCGTTCGCCGGTACCCCTGGCGGCGCGCCTGGGACACGGGATCGGCCACGGCTGGCCATTGATCGGCGCGGGCCTGCTCTCGGCCGCCGCCTACCTGTGGTTGCCGCCCTACGCGGCGCTGGGGGTGCTGATGGCCAGCCTGCTGGCGGCCTGGTACGTGGTCGAGCACCGGCAGAACCAGTCGATCCGTCGCACCCTCGAAGAGCACCCCAAGGCCTTCACCAGCCCGCTGGTGGCCCTGACCTACAGTGACAACCCCGGCCTGCAGGGCCAGCTCGATCTGGCCATCATCAGCGAAGAGGCGCGCCTGCAGACCGCGTTGACCCGCCTGGTGGATGCCGGTGTCGGGGTCAAGTCACGGGCCGCGCAGTCCGCCGGGTTGTCCGATGCCCAGGCGCGGATGCTCGACCGCCAGCGCAGCGAGACCGATCAGTCGGCCACCGCCATCGCGCAGATGGCGGCGACCATCCAGCAGGTGACCCATAACGTGCAGACCACCGCCCACGCCGCCAGCGACGCCGACCAGCTGGCCCAGCAGGGCAGCGATCTGGCGCAGCAGAGCCTGCGCGCCATGGGCAGCATGAACGAGGCGGTCAGCGACATCGGCCAGGCGGTCAACGCCCTGGCCGAGCAGACCCAGTCCATTGGCAGCGTGGTGGACGTGATCACCTCGATTGCCGAGCAGACCAACCTGCTGGCGCTCAATGCCGCCATCGAGGCGGCGCGGGCCGGCGAGCAGGGCCGGGGCTTCGCCGTGGTGGCCGACGAGGTGCGGTCGCTGGCGCAGCGCACCCGCGCCTCGACCGAGGAGATCCACCACATCATCTCCACCCTGCGTTCCGGTGCCGACCGCGCGGTGGCCAGCGCCAGCCGCGGGCAGCAGATCTCCAGTGACAGTGTGCACAGCGTCGAGGCGGTGCAGGAGGCGTTGTCGGGCATCGCCCAGGCGATCAGCCGCATCACCGGCATGAGCCAGCAGATGGCCACGGCATCCGAGCAGCAGAGCCATGTGGCCGAGGACATCAACCAGCAGATCGTACGCATCGCTCATTTGTGCGACGAGAGCGCGGGGCAGGCCAAGCAGGGCGCCGAGATCAGCCAGGACCTGGAGCGCATGGCGGAGTACCTGCACAGCCTGGCGGAGCGGTTCAACCGCTGAAGCTGTAGCGGGTAACAGTAGAGGCGTGGGAGCGGGCTTGCCCCGCGATTGCGGTGCCGGCTTTGTCGCGGGGCAAGCCCGCTCCCACGTATGCCTCGCAGCAAACTGGGGATGGCTGCCCTGTGGCAAACTACCCGCCCCAAGGAGTTCCTCATGCCAAGACCCCGCTGCGAGCGCTGCCAGCGCCCGCTCGCCCATTGCCTCTGCCCACTGATCCCGCACCTGGACAGCCGTACCCGCGTGGTTGTGCTGCAACACCCCAGTGAAACCGCCCACGCCCTGAACACGGCGCGCCTGGCGGCCCTTGCGCTGGTCAATGCCGAGCTGCGGATCGGCGAGGTGTTCGATGACCTGGAGACCTTGCTGACGACACCGGGTTATCGCCCGGTCCTGTTGTTCCCAGGTGATGAGGCAGAGGTCTTGCAGGCATACGGGCAGGGTGATGATCTGCCGTTGCTGCTGATCGTACCTGACGGTACCTGGCGCAAGGCACGCAAGATGCTCTACCTGAACCCGCAGCTGGAAGCGTTGCCACGGGTGACGCTGGGCGCGGTCCTGCCTTCGCGCTACCGGTTGCGCAAGGCACCTGAGCCAGGCGCCGTATCCACCCTCGAGGCGATCGTGCAGGCGCTGAACGTGCTGGAAGCACCTGCTGGCTTCGATGCGTTGTTGCGGCCGTTCGAGGCGTTGATCGACGGGCAGATCGCAGCCATGGGCGCCGAAACCTTCGAGCGTAATCACGGCCAGGGGTGATCAACTGGTTGGCTGTGCCGGCCTTATTGCGGGGCAAGCCCGCGCCCACTGATATCCAGATCGCGGTCAGCGCTCGCGCAAGGCCTCGGTCCGGGCCTTCATCACCGGCTTCAACAGATAGTCCAGCACGCTCTTCTGCCCGGTGATGATGTCCACCGTGGCGACCATCCCCGGGATGATCAGCAGCGGCTTGTTGTCGCCACCCAGATGGTTCTTGTCGGTGCGCACCTGGATCAGGTAGAACGCATTGCCCTTGTCGTCGGTGACGGTGTCCGCGCCGATCAGTTCCAGCTTGGCCTTGAGCCCGCCATAGATGGTGTAGTCGTAGGCGCTGAACTTGACCATCGCGGTTTGTCCAGGATGCAGGAACGCCACATCTTGCGGCCGTACCTTGGCCTCGATCAGCAGGTTGTCCTCGATCGGCACGATCTCCACCAGGTCGCTGCCGGGCTGCACCACGCCGCCGATGGTGTTGACCTTGAGCAGCTTGACGATGCCGCGCACCGGCGACACCACGGTGGTGCGGTTGACCCGGTCGTCGATGGCGATGCTGGTGGCGGTGATCTTCGACAGTTCGGTGCGCTTGTCGTTGAGTTCCTTGGCGGCGTCGGAGCGAAAGCTTGCGTCCGATTCCTGGATCTTGCTGCGGATCTCGGCGATCGCCGCCTCGGCGCGGGGTATGGCCAGGTTGGTCGCGTTCAACTGGCCGCGCGCCTCGACGCTGCGCTGCTTGAGGCGCAGGATCTCCACCGGGGAGATGGCGCCCTTGCTCACCAGCGGCGAGGACATGTCCAGCTCCTGCTGCAACAAGCCCACCGCCGAGCGGTACTGGTCGACCTTGGAACGGAACTCGGCCAGCTCCTGAGTCTTCTGCCGCAGCTGTTCATTGAGGGTCTGCTTCTCGCTGGTCAGGCGGCGCTGGCGTGATTCGTACAGCGCGGCCTCGTCCTCGGCCACCTGCGGGGCCTTGGCGCGGACTTCGCTCGACAGCACGAAGGGGCGGCCTTCGGACTCGGCCGACAGGCGTTCCACCTGCGCGCTGAGGGCGTAACGGTCGGCCTCGCTTTCACCTTTGTTCGACTTGAAGCGCGTGTCGTCCAGGCGCAGGAGGGTGGCGCCCTTGTCGACCATCTGCCCCTCTCGCACGAAGATCTCGGTGACGATGCCGCCTTCGAGGTTCTGCACCACTTGCACCTTGCTCGACGGAATGGCCTTGCCTTCGCCGACGGTGACTTCGTCGAGCACCGCGAAGTTGGCCCAGACCAGTGCCACCAGCAGCAGGATCGCCGCCAGCCACACGGTCAGCCGTGACAGGCTGGGGGACTCCTGCAGGGTGGCGCCGGCCAGCTCTGGCATATAGTCGCGTTCGGCGCGGCTGTCGCCGCCCTGGAGGTAGCTGCGCACGCTGTGGCTGATGGGCATGTTCTACCTCCGATGCAGGCCGGGGCCCGCTCCCACAGGGATTCAAGAGTGTTGGTTCACAGCGCCGCGCCGATACGGCCCTTGCGTAGCGCGTCGATGACCGCATCCTTCGGCCCGTCGGCAACGATCTTGCCGTTGTCCAGCACCAGCAGCCGGTCCACCAGGCTGAGCATCGAGGTGCGGTGGGTGACCAGCAGCAGGGTCTTGCCGGGCACCCAGTTCAGCAGGCGCTGGCGCAGCTGTTCCTCGCTGCTGTTGTCCATGTGGCTGGTGGGCTCGTCGAGTATCAGGATCGGCGGCTCCAGCAGCAGGGCCCGGGCCAGCAGCACGGCCTGGCGCTGGCCGCCGGAGAGCAGTTGGCCGCGCTCGCCCACCGGGCGGTCGAAGCCTTGCGGATGCTGGCGGGCCAGCTCGCTGACGCCGGTCAGTTCGGCGACTTCCAGCATGCGCGCGTCGCTGACGTGCCGTGCGCCGAGGGTGAGGTTGTCGCGCAGGCTGCCGGCCAGCAGCGGCAGGTCGTGTGCCACGTAGCCGAGCTGGCTGCGCAGGTCGCTGATATCCAGTTGGCGCAGGTCGAGGTTGTCCAGCAGCACCTGGCCTTCGTCGGGGTGATGGAAGCCCATCAACAGCCGGGCGAGGGTGCTCTTGCCCGAGCCGCTGCGGCCGATGATACCGATGCGTTCGCCCGGCTTGAGGGTGGCGCTCACGTCGTTGAGGGCTGGCGCCGTTTGCCCGGCATAGCGGAAGGTGGCGTGGTTGATGGTGATGCCACCTTGCAGCGCGGTGTGTTCCAGCGCCTGGTGCTCGGCCTCGCGCTCCTGGGGCAGGCTCATCAGGGCATCGGTGCTGCGCATGGTCAGCTGGGCCTGCTGGTAGCGGGTGATCAGCCCGGCGATCTGGCCGAGCGGGGCGAGCACCCGGCTGCCGAGCATGTAGCTGGCCACCAGCGCGCCGACACTGAGGTTGCCGGCGATGATGCTGTACACCCCGGCGACGATCGTCGCCATGCCGCAGAACTGCTGGATGAACAGGGTGCCGTTGCTGGCCAGCGACGAGAGGTTGCGGGCATGGGCGTCGAGGCGGGCGATGGCGCCGTTGGTGTGTTCCCACTGGTACTGGCGTTCGCTTTCAGCGCCGCAGGCCTTGAGGGTTTCCAGGCCGCCGAGGGTCTCGATCAGCAGCGCCTGGCGCACTGCGCCGAGGCTCAGGCTTTTTTGCACGGTGTCGCGCAGGCGCACCTGGATGAACAGCGCCAGGCCTACCGCCAGCGGGAAGGCGATCAGCGGGATCACCACCAGCCAGCCCCCGAGCAGGCCGATCACCAGCAGCATCAGGGCCACGAACGGCAGGTCGATGATGCTGGTCAGGGTCACTGCGGTGAGGAATTCGCGTAGCCCCTGGAAGTCATGGATGCTCTGGGCGAAGCCACCGATGGTGGCCGGGCGCGCCTTCATGCTCATGCCGGTGATGCGTTCAAACAAGGTGGCGGAGAGAATCAGGTCGGTCTTCTTGCCGGCCTGGTCCAGCAGGTGGGCACGGACCATGCGCAGCACCAGTTCGAAGGCGGTACCGATGAACAGGCCGGCGACCAGCACCCAAAGGGTGGACAGCGCCTGGTTGGGGACCACGCGGTCGTAGGTCTGCATGACGAACAGCGGCACCATCAGGCCCAGCAGGTTGATCAGCAGGCTGGCCAGCAGGGCATCACTGTACAGCCAGCGGGAGTGGCGCAGGGTGTCGCGGAACCAGGCGTTGACCCGCGGGATCAGCGGCGCGCGCACGTCCTCCAGGGTATGCCGTGGGCGGGCGAACAGGGCCTGGCCGCTGTAGGCCTCGGCCAGGGCTTCGCGCTCGACCCACTGCTCACCGCCTTCGGCCTCGCATGGCAGCAGCAATGCCCGGCCGTTTTCACCCCACCGTTGCAGCACGGCGCTGCGGCCGTCATTGAGGATCAGCAGCACCGGCAGGTTGAGCGGGGAGATGGCGTTCAGGGCACGCTGCAGTATACGAGCCTGAAGCCCGGCGCGCGCGGCGGCGCGTGGCAGCAGGCCCAGCCCCAGGCGCTGCTCTGCCAGTGGCAGGCCGCTGCACAGGCTGGCACGGCTGGCCATGCAGCCATGCAGCTTGCACAGGATCAGCAGGCCATCGAGCAACGGATCATCAACATCCAGGCGCGGTTGCGCGCTTTGCATACTGGTCACGATGGCCTACTCCTGCCGCGGTGGACGGGAAATGGGCGCTGGCGAAAAATCCCTTGTCTCGTCAGAACCTAACGCATGTCAGGCAATTTCGCCTCGTTGCGCACTTCGGTCTTGGCGATGGCTTCCGGCGGTAGCGAGATACGCTGCTTGCTCAGCAGCTCGCCCATGGTCGCCAGCACCCGGTACATGGAGAACTCTTCGGTATAGCGCACCTCGGTATAGCGACGGTTGGCGTTGTACAGCTCGTTCTCGCTGTCGAGCACGTCGAGCAGGGTGCGCTGGCCCAGGCCGAACTGGTCCTGGTAGGCGGCGCGCACGCGCTGGGTGGTCTCGGCGTACTCGCGGGCGCTCGGGGTCTGCTTGCGGGCATTGTTCATCGCGTTCCAGGCCAGGCTGAGGTTTTCGTTCAGCTCGCGCAGGGCATTGTTGCGGATGTCCATCGCCTGGTTGATCTTGTGCGCGTCCGACTGCAGGCGGGCCTTGTCGCTGCCACCGCGGAACAGGTTGTAGCTGAGCTCGACGCCGGCCTGCCAGTCATTGTTGTCATGCCCTTTCTGGCCGCCAAGGTTGTTGTTGGCACCGGTGGCCAGCACCGCGTCCAGGCGTGGGTAGAAGGGCGACTTGGCCACTTCGTACTGCTGCTCGGCGGAGCGCACGTCAGCCTGCGCCGACTTGAGGTAGGGGTTGTTCTCCAGCATGCCCTGGCGGGCATTGAGCAGGTCGCCCGGCACTTCGCCCTTGATCGTGACGGGTGTTTCCAGTTCATCGGGCAGGCGCCCGACTACGCTGTAGAAGTTGGCCTCGGCGTCGGCCAGGTCGACCTCGGCGGTGTCCAGGTTGTTTTCGGCCAGGGCGCGACGGGCGCGGGACTGGTCGAGGTCGGCGGTGCTGCCCACGCCGCGTTCGCTGCGCAGGCCGATCTGGTCGTTGACCCGCAGGTGGGCCTGCAGGTTGTTCTTGGCCAGGGTTACCAGTTCACGGCGCTTGAGTACCTCGAGGTAGACCTCGATGGCACGCAGGGCGATGCTCTCGGCGGTGGCCTGGGTGTAGTAGGCACGCGAGGTGGCCACCGCTTCGGTGCGGGCGACCTCGTTGGAGGTATTGAAGCCGTCGAACAGCATCTGCCGCAGACGCAGCTCGGATTGGGTGTAGTTGAGCGTTTCCTTGTTGTGGTTACGCGTGCCGTCCGGGTTGAAGCCGCGGGTGTTGGTGTTGTCCGAACGTTGCCGGCCGTAGCCTGCGACCAGATCGACGGTTGGGTAGTACCCCCCGCGGGCGAACTTCACATCCTCGTCGGCCGACAGCCTGCTGTTGCGGCTGGCGCTGATCTCGGGATGCTGGTCCACGGCGTTCTGGACAGCCTCGGTAATCGACATCGCCTGACTGTTGGCACACGCCATGGCCAACAAAATCGCACTGGTGATGGGGGTTAAAGCGCGCATGGGGTACATCTCCCTGGTCTTGAATAATGTCCTGCTATTCGCCAAAAAAATGACGAAAAATTAGAATCAAACCGTTTCAGGTTTGTAACAACAGAGCTAAGAACATTTGTCGGGCGAGCTAAGAAGATTTTTTCATAAGATATATGCGAAAAAAAACTTATGCGGTCTAAGGAATCCGGGACATTGTTTCATTCAGGTGGTTACGGGAATTGGCTGGGACAGGCGATTTTCGGGCCTTGGTGAAAGTTCCAGATTTTTTGCAGCTAAGGAGACAGGGGAGGAAGGCGAAAGCGGAATTTGGCGACAAAAAAATGGCACTGAATAATGGCCATTCGCCCTGTTCACTATCGCGGCAGTCGTCACAGGGAGCGTGGTTTCTCACGAACGTGACAGCAGTGGTTCCAACAACCATGGCACTTGGACCGTTGCGCACATTACCCGGCACGCCTTGATCTGCGAAAAGCCCATCGGCAGGGGAGGCGTACGCTCATGGCTAAATTAGTCGGTGTGGTCGGCAAGGTAGTCGGCCAGGTATTCGCGGTGGGCGATGACGGTCATCGCCGTCTTTTGGTGGAAGGGGATCGCCTGTTCGCCGGCGAGCAACTGGAGACCGGGAGCGAGGGCGCGGTGGCGGTGCGCTTGCAAAACGGTGCCGAGCTGACCTTGGGCCGTGGCAGCAGCCTGGAAATGACCCCCGACCTGCTGGCCAATCGCGCCCCTCATGTACAAACGCCGGACCCGCAGCCCAGCAACGCCCAACTCAGTGACGTCGAGCAACTGCAAAAAGCCATTGCCGCAGGCGCTGACCCCACGCAGGAAGCTGAAGCGACCGCGGCGGGCGGCAACCCTGGCGGCGTGTCGGGTGCGCTCGGTGGCGGCCACAGTTTCGTGATACTGACCGAGGTGGCCGGTCGGGTGGATCCCACCATCGGTTTCCCTACGGCGGGCTTCAACGGCTTCCCTTTGCTGGCCAATCTCGAACTCGGTGGCCTCGATGGCAATGACGACGCACCCCTGCCGGCCACCACGCCAGCCGCAGACAATCCGGTCAGCCTCACCGGCCTGGATGTCAGCCCTGCCGAGTTGATCCTGGACGAGGCGAACCTGCCCCAGGGCTCGGCCAGCAACCCTGCGGCCTTGACCCAGTCGGGAAGCTTCACGGTGGTTGCCGCCGATGGCGTGTTCAACCTCAGTGTCGGAGGCATCAATGTGGTCACCGCGGGCGTGGTGACCGGCGTCGGCCAGTCCATCGTCACCGGGCTCGGCAATGTGCTGACCATCACGGGCTACAACCCGGCCACGGGCGTGGTGAGCTACAGCTACACCCTGACCGGCGCGGAACATCATCCGGACGGTGCCGGGACCAATACGCTGGGCGAGCAGTTCCCGGTGCTGGTCAGCGACACCGATGGCGATGTGGCCAGCGGCACGCTGGACGTTATCGTTCGTGACGATGTGCCACGCGCCGTGAACGACAGCAATGCCAGCACCGCTACCGAGCAGCATCTGGAACTCAGCGGCAATGTGCTGACCAACGATATCCAGGGCGCGGACCGCATTCCCAGCGGCCCGGTGGTGGCCGGTACCTTCGTCGGAACCTACGGCACCTTGGTGCTGGCAGCGAATGGTTCCTACACCTACACCCTCAATACCAACGATCCGGATTTCAAGAACCTGCACGGTGGCGGCAGTGGGGTGGAGAACTTTACCTACACCCTGAAAGACGCCGACGGCGACACCAGCACCGCGACCCTGACCCTCAACGTCAGCAACCTCAATGACCCGGTGACCCTCGGCGGGCTGGACGTCAATGGCGGCGAGCTGACCGTCTACGAGAAGAACCTGGCCGACGGCAGTGCGCCCAATCCCGGTGCGCTGACGCAGAGCGGCACCTTCACGGTGGCGGCGCCCGATGGCCTGCAGACCTTGAGCGTCGGCGGCATCACCGTGGTCAGTGGCGGCGTGGCGGCAAGTTTCCCGCAGTCGATCACCACTGCGCTGGGCAACACCCTGACCATCACCGGTTTCAACCCGGCCACGGGTGTGATCAGCTACAGCTACACCTTGCTGGACAACGAGAACCACGCCAGCGGCGACGGCGCCAACAGCCTGTCCGAGCACTTCACCGTCACCGCCACGGACACCGATGGCAGCACGGCCACTGGCTCGCTGGACGTGAACATCATCGACGACCTGCCCAAGGCCAATCCCGATGCGGCCAGTGTCGTCGAAGGCGGCACGGTCAGCGGCAATGTGCTCGACAACGATACGTCCGGCGCGGACGTGCGGGCCGATGGTCGTTACGTGGTGGGTGTGCGAGCCGGCTCCGATACCTCGACATCGGCCAGTGGCCAATTGGGCGATCCGGTCCAGGGCCAGTACGGTTACCTGACCCTCGATGCCCAAGGCAACGCCACCTATCACGCCAACCCCAACGCCGTCGCTCCGGCGGGCGCCACGGATGTCTTCGTCTATACCGTGCGTGACAGTGACGGCGACGAAAGCACCACCACCCTTACCATCGACGTGCGCGATTGCTCGCTGATCGCCGGGCCTGACAGCGAGGTCACGGTCTACGAGAAAGCACTTGACCTGAACAAGGATGGCAACGACCTGGCCGGTGGCAATGTTACCGGCAGTGAACCGGGCTCCACCGGCGAGACGGCCAGCGGTTCGTTGGCCAGTTCCGTCAGCGGTGGCGTGGGCGGGCTGACCTTCACCCTGGTCGGCAACGCCGCCGGCCAGTATGGCCAGATCCAACTGAATTCGGACGGCACCTACACCTACACCTTGACCTCCGCGCCGAACTCGCCGAATCACGTCAACGACGGCCCGAATGTGTTGACGGAATCCTTCACCTACCAGGTCAAGGATTCGCTCGGCAACACCACCACCAGCACCATCGTGATCAACATCGTCGACGACGTGCCCAAGGCTCACAGCGACTTTGCCAATGTTTACGAAGGCGGCACTGTCAGCGGCAATGTGCTGGTCAACGATGTGACCGGCGCCGATGTGCGGGCCGATGGGCAGTATGTGGTCGGCGTGCGTGCAGGCAGCGACACCTCGACCTCGGCCACCGGCCAGCTGGGCAGCAACGTGGCGGGGCAATATGGCTACCTGACGCTCGACGCCCAGGGCAATGCCACCTATCACGCCAATCCCAATTCGGTGGCGCCGGCCGGTGCCACGGACGTGTTCGTCTACACCATCCGCGATGCCGATGGCGACGAAAGCACCACCACGATCACCATCAACGTGCACGACAACTCCCTGGTCGCCTGCCCGGATGACACGGCCAAGGTCTACGAGAAAGCCCTGGACCTGGCCAAGGACGGCAACGACCTGGCAGCGGGCAATGTCACCGGCAGCGATCCGCAGTCCAGTGCGGAAACCACCAGTGGTTCGCTGGCAGGCTCGGTCAGCGGCGGTATCGGTGGGTTGACCTTCACCCTGGTCGGCAATGCCACCGGCCAGTATGGCCAGATCCAGTTGAACAGTGATGGCAGCTACACCTACACCCTGACCTCGGCGGCGAACTCGCCCAATCACGTCAACGATGGCCCGAACGTGGTCACCGAGAGCTTCACCTACCAGGTCAAGGATTCGCTCGGCAACACCACCACCAGCACCATTGTGGTCAGCATCGTCGACGACGTGCCCAAGGCCCATAGCGATTTCGTCAATGTCTACGAAGGCGGCACGGTCAGCGGCAATGTGCTGGTCAACGACGTGGTTGGTGCCGATGTGCGTGTCGATGGGCAGTATGTGGTCGGCGTGCGTGCCGGCAGCGACACCTCGACCTCGGCCATTGGTCAGCTGGGCAGCAACGTGGCGGGGCAATATGGCTACCTGACGCTCGACGCCCAGGGCAATGCCACCTACCACGCCAACCCCAATGCGGTGGCGCCAGCCGGTGCCACGGACGTGTTCGTCTACACCATCCGCGACGCCGATGGCGATGAAAGCACCACCACCCTCACCATCGATGTGCACGACATTTCGCTGGTGGCCTGCCCGGACGAGACGGCCAAGGTCTATGAGAAAGCCCTGGACCTGACCAAGGACGGCAACGACCTGGCTGCGGGCAATGTCACCGGCAGCGACCCGCACGCCACCACGGAAACCACCAGCGGTTCGCTGGCAGGCTCGGTCAGTGGCGGTATCGGTGCCTTGACCTTCACCCTGGTCGGCAATGCCACCGGCCAGTATGGCCAGATCCAGTTGAACAGCGATGGCAGCTATACCTACACCCTGACCTCGGCGCCGAACTCGCCCAACCACGTCAACGATGGCCCGAACCTGGTCACCGAGAGCTTCACCTACCAGGTCAAGGATTCGCTCGGCAACACCACCACCAGCACCATCGTGGTCAGCATCGTCGACGACGTGCCCAAGGCCCATTGCGACGTGGCTTCGGTCAAGGAGGGGGCCAGTGTCAGCGGCAATGTGCTGGACAACGACGTGGTCGGCGCCGATGTGCGTGCCGACGGGCAGTACGTGGTCGGTGTGCGCGCCGGCTCCGACACCTCTACCTCGGCCATCGGCCATGTCGGCGACACCATCGTCGGCCAGTACGGCTACCTGACCCTGGACAGCCAGGGCAACGCCACCTACCACGCCAACCCCGACAGCGTGCCGGCCTCCGGCGCGACCGACAGCTTCGTCTACACCATCCGTGACGCCGACGGCGACGAGAGCACCACGACCATTCGCATCAATGTGCAGGACAGCAAGCTGGTGGCGTGCGAGGACAACGACGTCACGGTGTATGAAAAAGCCCTGGACCTGCACAAGGACGGCAATGACCTGGCCGCCGGCACCGTCACCGGCAGCGATCCGGGCTCCACTGGCGAGACGGCCTCCGGCAGCCTGGTCGGTTCGGTCCAGGGCGGCGTCGGCGCCCTGACCTACAGCCTGGTCGGCAATGCCGTGGGCCAGTACGGGCAGATCCAGCTCAATGCCGACGGTTCCTACACCTACACCCTGACCTCGGCGCCGAAGACCCCGGGTGGTGCCAACGACGGCGCCAACACCGTCAACGAGTACTTCACCTACAAGGCTACCGACGCCTTGGGCAATAGCGTCACCAGCACCATTGCCATCAACATCGTCGACGATATGCCGACGGTGCAGTGCGCGGTACGCAGCATCACGCCCGGCCAGGTGGACTCCAACATCCTGCTGGTGGTGGATGTGTCCAGCAGCATGGCGGCAAGCTCCGGCGTGCCGGGGCTGACCCGCCTGGAACTGGCCAAGCAGGCGATCAATGCCTTGCTCGACAAGTACGACGAGATGGGCGACATCAAGGTGCAGATCGTCACCTTCGGCACCGGTGCGCAGGTGCAGACCCCGGTGTGGGTCACGATCGGCGAGGCCAAGAACCTGATCGCCGGGCTCAGCCCAGGCGGCTCGACCTACTACGATTCGGCAGCGACCAAGGCCCAGGAAGCCTTCGCCACAACGGGCAAGCTGGTGGGCGCGCAGAACATCAGCTACTTCTTCTCCGACGGTGAGCCCACCAATGGTCATGCCATGACCGCGCCACGGGAAGCCGCCTGGGAATCCTTCCTCGACAGCAACGGCATCAAGTCCTACGCCATCGGCATGGGCAGCGGCGTCAACGAGAGCAACCTCGACCCACTGGCCTACGACGGCAGCAGCCATACCGACACCAACTCGGTGGTGGTCACCGACCTCAGCCAGCTAGGCGCGGTGCTCTCCGGCACGGTGCAGGGCGCACCGATTACCGGCAGCCTCATGAGTGGCGGTGATTTCGGGGCTGATGGCGGCTTCATCAAGGCGCTGCTGGTCGATGGCACCACCTACACCTACGATCCGAAGGCCAATGCTGGGCAGGGCGGTTACGCGGCCAGCGGCGGCGTGGACAAAGCCACCTTCGACACCGTGAGCAACAGCCTGAACATCAAGACCGGCCTGGGCGGCACCCTGGTGGTGAACATGGACAGCGGCGAGTTCACCTACACGCCAGCGAAGGACAACGGTAGCGGCCATGTGGAGAAGTTCGGCTTCACTGCCAGCGACAACGACGGCGATATCCGCAGTGCCAGCCTGACGGTCAACATCAACAGCAATGGCGCGCCGGTCGCTGGTGCCGACCACATCATCACCAATATCAAGGGCGCCACCCTGATGGTGCCGGCAGAGGCGCTGCTGGCCAATGACCGCGACCCGGACCACGACACCCTGAGTGCCGCGCCGACCACCTTCAATACCAACTTCGCCGACAAGGGCGCGGGCTTCACGGCGGGCACCCAGGCACAGACCATCAAGTTCGATGCCACCGCCAACAAGGCCGAGAACCAGCTGCGCGATCTGGCCCGCAGCGAGTTCACCAGCCTCAACGGCAGCATGACCGCTGCCCTGGTGGTGGCTGGTTACCTGGGCTCGATCAGCACCGCCAATGCCAACGACGAGGACACCCTGACGGTGACCCTGCGCAAGGGCGAAACCCTCACTCTCGACCATGACCGGCCCGCGGGCAACCTGCTGATGGAGTGGAAGGATGCCGGCGGCAGCTACCAGTCCATCGTCGACGGCGGCAGCTTCACGGCCACCCATGACGGGGTGTACAGCATCCATGTGATCAATACCGAGAACGCCGCTGGCAACAGCAAGGCTGCCGAGAACTACAAGCTGAGCCTGGTGGTGGACTACAGCAATGCCAGCAACGAGGACTATCACGGCAGCTACACCGTCAGCGACAACCATGGCGGCTACGGCAGCGGAGCGGTGGATATCACTTACCAGGCCGGCAACACCCTTACCGGCACCGGCGGTGACGATGTACTGCTGGCTGGGGCCGGCGATACCACCCTCAACGGTGGCGCCGGCAATGATGTGCTGGTGGCGGGGGCGGGCAACAACAGCCTGTACGGTGGTGATGGCGACGACCTGCTGATCGGTGGTCCTGGCAACGACCTGCTCGACGGCGGAGCCGGCAATGACACTGCCAGCTATGCCAAGGCCACCGCCGGCGTGATCGTGGACCTTGGCCATGTCGGGCAGCAGAACACCGTCGGCGCCGGGCTGGACACCCTCAGCGGTATCGAGAATCTGATCGGCTCGGACTACAACGACACCTTGACCGGCAATGACGGTGACAACCTGCTCAACGGCGGCGCGGGCAACGATGTGCTCAAGGGCGGTGCCGGCAACGACATCCTGATTGGCGGGCCGGGCAACGACACCCTGACCGGTGGCAGTGGCAATGACAGCTTTGTCTGGCAGAAGGGCGATACCGGGCATGACACCGTGACCGACTTCACCCCCGGCAGCGATCGCCTGGATCTGTCGCAACTGCTACAGGGTGAGAACGCCACCAGCGCCTCGCTGGACGACTACCTGCACTTCAAGGTCAGCGGCAGCGGCGTCAATGTGGTGTCGACCATCGAGGTCAGCAGCGTCGCTGGCGCGGCGCCGACCCAGACCATCGACCTGGCTGGGGTGGACCTGGCGCAGCATTATGGCGTTTCGGCCGGGGCAGGGGGGCTGATCGCGGCCGGGCATGACACCGCGACCATCATCAACGGCATGCTCAATGACCACTCGTTGAAGGTGGATACGGTGTAAGCCAGCAGCGCATCGCGGGGCAAGTCCGCCCCGCGATGGCGTCACTGTGGCCGGTGCAAGGTCCTCTGCTTGAGGATCCAGGCGCTGACCAGCACCGCGCTGGTCAGCATGAACGCCCGTGCCCAGAACAATGGCACCAGGTAGCAGGACAGCCCGATGCTGGCCCACATCAACCCGATCGCATAGACCTTGCCCTTGAGCGGGATCCCCTCACCACTGAGGTAGTCGCGGATCCAAGGCCCGAGTTTCGGGTGGTTCACCAACCAGTGGTGAAAACGTGGCGAGCTGCGGGCGAAGCAGGCCGCCGCCAGCAGCAGGAACGGGGTGGTGGGCAATACCGGCAGGAAAATCCCCGCTACCCCCAGCGCGACGCTGAGCCAGCCGGCGGCCAGCAGCAGGTAGCGCACCACCTCGATCAGTGGCGGCGTGGTTTGAGCACGGCAGGTTTTTCGTCCGGTGCGTGCTGCAGAAGGAAGAGTGCGCTCAGCGCTTCGGGGATCTGCACGATCATGTCGTCCTGCAGGTTGGCATCGCTGGCAATGTCGGCGAACTCCGGCTGCTCGTCGAACAGGCCCGAGCCGACCATGATCGGCAGGAGCATTTCGCTGACTTCATCCTCGGAGCTGTCGAACCAGGCCTCTTCACGCAGGAACACGCCCTCCATGAAACCGATGCACCAGCCGCGCAGGTCGGAGTCGTCCGGCTCGTCAGTGAGGTCGAGGTCGCACGGCAGGTCGAATTCCTCCTCGCTGGCCAACTGACGGGCGATATGGGCTTTGAGGGCGACCAGTGTGGCTTCGATCTCGGTGCGTTGGGCATCGCTGGCGTAATGGGGTTCTTCGGCGAACAGCGCATCGATCCATTCGCGTTCTGGAACTTCTTCAGAGCAGATCGACAGCGCGGTCAGGTAGCCGTGGGCGGCGACGTAGTCCAGCGCTTCTTCGTGCAGCTCATCGGCGTCGAGGAAGGCTTGCAGGCGGGTCAGTTGCTCGGCGAAGGACATTACAGGGCTACCTTGGGGAATAAACGATGCTGAATTCTAGCACCTTGCGGCGCTCGCGGGGCAAAGGGAACGTCCGTCACCGGGGCATGCCGGGGGGCGCGGCAGTCGGGTATACTCCGCGGTTTTTCGTGCCAGGTGGCGTTTTGCGGCCATCCGGCAAAAACCGCTTACGCATTCGGTGTGTGCGCGGCGGATTTATCGTCCAGCCTGAGTCCAGGATGGTACGGCGATTTTGGAGTGGCAAATGCTCGAACAGGCTCAGCGCGTCCTCAAGGATGTCTTCGGTTACGACAGTTTCCGCGGGCGCCAGGCAGCGATCATCGAATGTGTGGCGGGCGGCGGCGACGCACTGGTACTGATGCCCACCGGTGGCGGCAAGTCCCTGTGTTTCCAGGTGCCCGGCTTGCTGCGCCCCGGCTTGACGGTGGTGGTGTCGCCGCTGATCGCGCTGATGGACGACCAGGTCGCCACCCTCGACGAGCTGGGCGTGGCCGCCGCGGCGCTGAACTCCACGCTCAGCGCCGAGCAGCAGCGCGACCTGGCCGGGCGCCTGCGCCGCGGTGAGGTGAAAATGCTGTACCTGGCCCCCGAGCGCCTGGTGCAGCCGCGCATGCTGGACTTCCTGCGTGGCCTGGACATTTCCCTGTTCGCCATCGACGAGGCCCACTGCGTCTCGCAATGGGGCCACGACTTCCGTCCGGAATACCTGCAACTGGGTCAGCTTGCCGAGCTGTTCCCCCATGTGCCGCGCATCGCCCTGACCGCCACCGCCGACATGCGTACCCGCGAGGAGATCGTCCAGCGCCTGCACCTGCAGGGCGCCGAGCGTTTCCTGTCGAGTTTCGACCGACCGAACATTTTCTACCGCATCGTGCCCAAGGAGGCGCCGCGCAAGCAGTTGATGGCGTTCCTCGGCGAGCGGCGCGGCAACGCCGGCATCGTCTATTGCCTGTCGCGCAAGAAAGTCGACGAGACCGCGGCCTTCCTCTGCGAGCAGGGCTTCCCGGCGTTGCCGTACCACGCCGGCCTGGCTGCGGAGACCCGCGCCGCCAACCAGCATCGCTTTCTCAACGAGGAAGGGCTGATCATGGTCGCGACCATCGCCTTCGGCATGGGTATCGACAAGCCCAACGTGCGTTTCGTCGCTCACCTCGACCTGCCCAAGTCGCTCGAGGCCTATTACCAGGAGACCGGCCGTGCCGGCCGTGACGGCCTGCCGTCGGACGCCTGGATGGCCTACGGCCTGCAGGACATGGTGATGCTCAAGCAGATGCTGCAGAACTCCGAGGGCGACGAGCGGCATAAACGCATCGAACAGCACAAGCTCGACGCCATGCTGGCCCTGTGTGAGGAAACCCGTTGCCGTCGCCAGTCATTGCTGGCCTATTTCGACGAGGTGCTGGAGCAGCCCTGCGGGCACTGCGACAACTGCGTCGACAATGTGCAGACCTGGGACGCCACCGAGCCCGCGCGCCAGGCCTTGTCGGCAGTGTTCCGCACCGGCCAGCGCTATGGTGTCGGCCATCTGGTCGATGTGCTGTTGGGCAAGGACACCGAGAAGGTGCGCAATTTCGGCCACGAGAAACTGTCGGTGTTCGGCGTCGGCAAGACGCTGGCCGAGGCCGAATGGCGCTCGCTGTTCCGCCAGTTGGTGGCGCGTGGCCTGGTGGACATCGACCTGGAAGGCTACGGCGGCCTGCGCCTGTCCGACAGCTGCCGACCGCTGTTGCGCGGTGAGGTGAACCTGCAACTGCGCCGCGACCTCAAGCCGCAGACCGCGGCCAAGGCGTCCGGCGGCAGTGGCGGCAGCCCGGCCAGCCAGCTGGTGCGCGCCGAGGAACGCGAATTGTGGGAGGCGTTGCGCACCTTGCGGCGCAAGCTGGCCGAAGAGCACAGCGTGCCGCCTTATGTCATCTTCCCCGACTCCACCTTGCTGGAGATGCTGCGCAGCATGCCTACCAGCCTCGGCGACATGGCCCAGGTCAGTGGTGTCGGTGCGCGCAAGCTGGAGCGCTACGGCCAGGCCTTCCTTGAGGTGCTCAATGGCGCCGGTGGCACCGATGAAGCGCCGAAGGTGGTGCTCGACCTACGCCACGAACTGGTCAGCCTGGCCCGCGCCGGCATGACACCGGCACAGATCGCCGGGCAACTCAACTGCACCGAGAAGAACGTCTACAGCTTGCTGGCCGAGGCCATCGGCCGCCAGGAGCTGAGCCTGGAGCAGGCACTGGACCTGCCCGAAGAGCTGATGATGGAAGTGCAGGACGCCTTCCTCGACGGCGAGGGCGAGCTGCCCGCGGTGTCCGCTGTGGCACCGCTGTTCGGCCAGCGGGTGCCGGAAGGTGTGCTGCACTGCGTGCGGGCGGCGCTTGCCGTGGAGTTCGGTGTGTGATTGCCGGCATTTGTGCCATTTGCTGACCTTTGTCATACCCTTACATGATTATCAGTCATTTCCGTGGCGTCGAACCTTGCCTGATCGGTCGGGCCATGGTTAGCTGGCTAATAATTAGTTCTATTCATTGAGTTACTTATGCCCCTGACCGACAACCAACACCGCTTCGGCATGCAGCTGGCCCAGATGTCCCGAGGCTGGCGCGCCGAGCTGGATCGCCGCCTGGCCGGGCTCAACCTGTCGCAAGCCCGTTGGCTGGTGCTGCTGCACTTGGCCAGGTTCGAGGAGGCGCCGACCCAGCGCGAGCTGGCCCAGAGCGTCGGCGTCGAGGGCCCGACCCTGGCGCGCCTGCTCGACAGCCTGGAAAGCCAGGGATTGGTGCGCCGCCAGGCGGTGATGGAAGACCGTCGGGCCAAGAAGATCCTGCTGTGCCCGCCGGCCAAGCCGCTGATCGACCAGATCGAGACCATCGCCAATGCGTTGCGGCTCGAGTTGTTCACCGGGGTCGATGAGGCCGACCTGGAAGTGTGCATGCGCGTGCATGCGAAGATTCTCGATAATCTCGAAAAGTCCTGAGCTTGACGTAGATCGCGGGGCAAGCCCGCTCCCACAAGATTCTGCTTGGCTTGTGGGTGCGGCTTGCCCCGCGATCATTTCTAGAAGGTATGCCCCAGGTTCAGGTACACCGCCTTCTCATGCGCATCGTTGGCGCCATAGCTCAGGTTCAACGGCCCCAGCGGCGTTTCCAGCCCCAGGAAGATACTCGCTGCATTGATGTAGCCGCTGTCGAACTCGTTGTCGTTGTTCCACGCCCGCCCGCGCTCCAGCGACCCGCCCAGGTACAGCGGGAAGTCCAGGGGCAGGTAGGCCCGTGGCGTCAGGCGGCGGTAGTAGACCATGCGCAGCAGGCTCATGTTCTGCCCGGAGATCGAGTCCTGGCGAAAGCCCGATAGCTGGCGTGCCCCGCCGAACACGAAGCTTGAGGTGACCACCTCGGCATCGTCCAGGGTGCGCCCGTAGCGCCCGCCCAGCACCAGGGTGTTCGGCCCGCTGCTGATGGCCTTGTCCAGGTTGAACAGCCACTGCCGGTAGTTCTGGTCCGAATCCAGCGACTTGTCATACTTGCGCACGGTCAGGCCGATGTCTTCGCCGCTGTGCGGGAAGTAGACGTTGTCGAAGGTGTCGAAGGAGTACTTGAGCTCGTAGAAACCCTCGTTGAAGCTGACCTTGGGCAAGTCCTGGTCGCCAATGCGCACCTCGGCGTTGCCCCAGGCCTTGCCCACGCCCAGGCGCACCTCGCCGTAGGTGCCGATCTGCCGCCCGACATTGAGCCCGAAGCCGTAACGTTCTAGGCGGTACTCGGCCACCGGGTCGTTGTCCAGGATGGCCTCCACATTCTGCGAGCCCAGGGCCAGATAGGGGGCGATGAAGTAACGCGAGCCCACGTCCAGCGGCTGGTAGAACTCGCTGTACAGCTCCTGGTCGTCGCCGATCTGGGCCCGGGTCAGCCATTCGCCGCCGAGCCGGTTGATGCCGTTGACCCGGTAGCTGGCACCAAGGTTGAAGGCGCTGTCGCCGCGCAGGTCGTCCGACAGGTTCAGGCCCAGGCGCAGGTAATCGGTACCGCCACGCCGGCCGCGGGCGCTGATCACCAGGGTATGTTCATCGCCCTTGTGCGCGACGCGGTATTGCACCTGGTCGAAGTAGTCCAGCCCGTAGAGGGTGCCCATGTCGGTTTGCAGGCGGCCGAGGTCCAGCGGCTCGCCTATCGGTTGGCGGATGTAGTAGCGGACCACGTCGTCGCTGACCTTGGAGTCGTTCTCCACCTTGATGGCCGTGATGATCGGCGTGCGTTGTTTCGGCGAGCGCGCCACCGCCAGGTTGCTGTCGCCCTCGGGCTGGCGCAGCGCCGCCAGGCGCGGATCGAGGGCGCGGGTGGCGCGGTAGCCGGCATCGATCATGTCCTGGGCGCGGCCGAAGTCGGTGACGCCGAACGCGGACAGCGGCGGCTGGACGAGAATGTCTTCGCGGCGCAGGCTGGCCAGTTGCTCCTCGGAGTTGCGCCGGGTCATCAGGGTGATCGACTGGTTGAGCACATCCACCACCGTGGCCAATTGCTTGCGGTTGCGCAGCGGGGTGCCGATGTCGACGACGATGGCCATGTCCACGCCCATCTCGCGCACCACGTCCAGCGGGATGTTGTCGGTCATGCCGCCGTCCACCAGCAGCCGGCCGTCCAGTTCCACCGGGGCGAACACTGCCGGGATCGACATGCTGGCGCGGATCACCTGCGGCAGGTGGCCGCGACGGAAGATCACTTTCTCGCCACTGGTGATGTCGGTGGCCACGGCGCGAAACGGGATCGGCAGCTTGTCGAAGTCGCGCACGTCGGCGGCATGGGCCAGCTTGCTTTCCAGCAGCAGGGCGAGGTTCTGGCCCTGGATCACGCCCAGCGGCAGGCCCAGGCTGCCGTCGTCGCGAAAGCTCAGTTTCTGCTTGACCAGGAAGTCGCGGTCGTCCTGCTTGCGCCGGAACGGCACGTCCTTGCGCGGCGGGGCGTCGGACAGGGCCTGTTGCCAGTCCAGGGTGGTGGCCAGTTTCTCCAGCTCGGCGATGCTGTAGCCCGAGGCGTACAGGCCGCCGACCACCGCGCCCATGCTGGTGCCGGCGATGGCGTCGATGCGTACGCCCTGTTCTTCCAGGGCCTTGAGTACGCCGATATGGGCCAGGCCGCGGGCGGCACCGCCCGACAGCACCAGGCCGATTTTCGGGCGCGCCGTTTCGGCGGCATGCAAGGTGATGGAAGTGAGCATCAGCAGGAGGCAGAACAGCAGGCGGCGCATCGTGAGTCTCAAACCAGAGGGTAAAGACCGCTAGTATAAGCGGCCCTTCCTACGGAGTTCCCCGACATGGCCGACAGCAAGCCGCAAATTGTCATCACTTATTGCACCCAGTGCCAATGGCTGCTGCGTGCCGCCTGGCTGGCTCAGGAGTTGCTCAGCACCTTCGCTGACGACCTCGGCCAGGTCGCCCTGGAGCCTGGTACCGGCGGGGTATTCCGCATCACCTGCGACGGCGTGCAGATCTGGGAGCGCAAGGCCGACGGCGGCTTCCCCGAGGCCAAGGTGCTCAAGCAGCGGGTGCGTGACCAGATCGATCCGCAGCGCGACCTGGGTCACAACGATCGCTGATCAGGCGCTTTCGGCCACGGTCTGCCGGGTGGGTTGCTCGGCGGCCAGACGGCTGGACAGGACGATGGCGAAGATGATCAAGGCACCACCGGCGAGCATGCGCAGGGTTGGCTGTTCAGCGAACACCACCCAGGCCACGGCGATGCCATAGACCGGCTCCATGCCGAACACCACCGCGGCGGTGCGCGCCTTGATCACCGCCAGGCTGGCGACGAACAGGCTGTGGGCGACGCCGGTGCAGAAGATGCCAAGCAGGGCGATCCACAGCCAGTCCATGGGTGCCACGGCAGTCAGGCCCGGCGCGGCGAACGGCAGCAGGCACAGGCTCACCACCAGGTTCTGCCACAGCGCCGCCTGCACGGCGGGCAGGCGCCCGGAACCGGCACGGTTGGTCAGCGACAGCAGCGAGAACAGCAGGCCTGAGAGCAACGCCCAGAGCAGCCCGCCGGTGGCCTCGCTGGCCAGGTCGAAGGCGGGGGTGACCAGCACCAGGCCGATGCTCACCAACAGCACCAGCACAGCCTCGTTGCGGCGGATGCGTTCACGGAACAACAAGCCTTCGAGGATCACCGTGAAGGCTGGGAAGCTGGCGAAGCCGAGGGTGGCGATGGCCACGCCGCCGACCTTGACCGCGATGAAGAAGCTCACCCAATGCCCGGCCAGCAGCACCCCCCCCAGCAGCAGCCGGCGCAGGTCCTGGCCGCGCAGTGGTTGCCAGGCCTGGCGCGCCAGGCCGGCGAACAGGCCCAGGGCCAGGACGGCGAACATGGCCCGGCCGAAGACGATGATCGTAGGACTGGCACTGGCGGCCAGTTTGCCGAAGACGCCGGTCAGGCCGAAGAACAGCGCGCCGATATGCAGGGCGCCGAGGGCGGTGCGGTGGTTCATGGTGGTCCCTAGAGTGTGAGGTTTCCTTTACCGGCCCTTCGCCGGCAAGCCGGCTCCCACAGAGGTGCGCTCGATCCTGTGGGAGCCGGCTTGCCGGCGAAGGGCCGGTACAAGCGCCAGAAATAGTGGCAGCAGTGTAAAAAAAACTGCAGGCGCTTTCTGTCGCCCAGCTAGCGTTCCTTGTCGCCAGACTCGCGCCGCAACGCCAGCGGCGTGCAGCCGAACGCCCGCAGCACCGCCGCGCTGAATGCGCTCTGCGAGCCATACCCCACGCGCGCGGCGATCTCGCCCACCGGCAACACCGTCTCACGCAACAGCCGGCGCGCCATCGTCAGCCGCCGTTGGCGGATGTAGTCCATCGGCGTCATGCCGCACTCGCTGGCAAACCGCGCATGCAGCCGCGCACTGGACAGCCCGGCCAGCCGCGCCAGGTCGGCAACCTGCAGCGGGTAGGCGGCGTGCTGCTCGATATGGCGGTCGAAAGCGGCATAGGGCAGGCGCCTGCTGGCCAGCACCGGGGCGCAGGCTGGTGGATTGAGGCTGGCCAACAGCAACACCGCGCCCTGGCGGGCAATCAGCGGGTCGTCCACGGGGCTGGTTGCCAGCCAGTCCACCAGCTGCTGTTGTCGGCTGTCCAGGCTCAGGGGGCCGGGGCGGTCGAGCAGGCGGCGGCTGTCGTCGGCGTGCTCGCCGAGATGATCGCCGAGCCAGTGTCCGCCCGGTACGTCCAGTACCAGGCAGTCGCTGCCCTCGCGGCTCCCGCAAGTGTGGTGGGCACCGGCGGGAACCACCATCAGATCCTGGCGAGCGACCCGGCCGCCGCGTCCATCCACCTCGAAATCCAGGCGCCCGCCGAGGCCGAACACCAACTGTGGATGGTCGTGGCTGTGGGCGATCAGGTCGTGGCGGTAATGGCGCAACGAGAGCAAGGGGCCGGCGGTCATGGTGAGTCCTCACGGGGCAGGCGAAGATTGTACACCTGCAGGCGAGGGCAGGATGGTCATGTACCTGCCACCAATCTGTCACCTGCGCCTGCCAGTCTCCAGCAAACAGCGCCGGAGCCTAGCCATGACCCACGCCGAACCCCTCCGCCCGTCACGCAAGCAGCGTGTCCGCACCCTGTGGATTTCCGATGTACACCTGGGCACCCGCGACTGCCAGGCCGAACACCTCGCGCACTTCCTCAAGGGCTACCAGGCCGAGCGCATCTACCTGGTCGGCGATATCATCGATGGCTGGAAACTGCGCAGCGGCATCTACTGGCCCCAGGCCCACACCAATGTTATCCGCCGCCTGCTGACCCTGAGCAAGCGCGGCACCGAGGTGATCTACGTTACCGGCAACCATGACGAATTCCTGCGGCGTTACTCGAAACTGATCCTGGGCAACATCCAGCTGGTGGACGAGGCCGAACACCTCACCGTTGACGGCCGGCGCCTGCTGGTGATCCATGGCGATCAGTTTGACGTGATCACCCGCTACCACCGCTGGCTGGCGTTCCTCGGTGACCGGGCGTACGAGTTCACCCTGGTGCTCAACCGCTGGCTCAACCACTGGCGCGCCCGTTACGGCTATGGCTACTGGTCGCTGTCGGCGTACCTCAAGCACAAGGTCAAGGGCGCGGTGAATTTCATCAGCGACTTCGAGGACGCCATCGCCCACGAGTGCACCCGGCGTGGCTTCCACGGCGTGGTATGCGGGCATATCCACCATGCCGAAATCCGCCAGGTGGGCGAGGTGGATTACCTCAACTGCGGCGACTGGGTGGAGTCGTGCACGGCGCTGATCGAACACTGGGACGGGCGGATTGAGCTGTACCGGTTTACCGAGGCGCAGGCGCGGGAGGCGGCGTTGCGCTTGGCGGAACTGGGCGAGCCGGCCTAGCTTCTCGTCGGCCTTGCCTGTGATCGCGGAGCAAGCCCGCACCTGCAAGTAATCGGTAGTGGCGGATCAGGCGGTGGCTGGCAGGGCGGCCTTGTAGATCGACTGCCTGGGCTGGGCGAACAAGCGCTCCAGCATCGGCTCGAAGAACGCCAGCGGCAAGCTTTCATAGTCCGGATCGAACGCTGCCGCGTCATAGCGTGCGCAGAACTCGAGGGTTCGCTGGTAATGCGGGTGATCGCGGTATTGCTCGCGCAGGTGACGGTCCATGCCCAGGTGGTGGAAGAAGTAGTAGCCCTGAAAGATCCCGTGTTTCTCGATCATCCACAGGTTCTCGTCGCTGACGAACGGCTTGAGGATCGCCGCGGCGATATCCGGGTGGTTGTAGCTGCCCAGGGTGTCGCCGATGTCGTGCAGCAGTGCACAGACGACGTACTCTTCATCGCGGCCGTCGCGGTGGGCGCGGCTGGCGGCCTGAAGGGAATGGCTCAGGCGGTCGATGGGGAAGCCGCCGAAGTCGCCGTCGAGCAGGCGCAGGTGGGCGAGAATGCGTTGGGGCAACTGATGGGCGTAGGCGCGAAAGTCGTCGGCGATGATCGCCCAGTCCTGGGCGGTACCATCGCGCATGTGGCTGAAATTGGCTTGCTTGCTCATCACCGCGTGCCGCTCGTGTCGGGGAACATACCGCAGTGTTGGCCAGGATCCGGGCTTTGGCAGTGGCCCGCCGGGACGCGAACCTGGCCTTGCGGGCCGATTCAGAGGCTCAGGCGGCCCAGCAGGATGTCGCGGAACATGGCGAAGTCGCCGACCAGGCTGTACCAGGGGTGGCTGAAGGTGGCGGGGCGGTTCTTCTCGAAGAAGAAATGCCCGGCCCAGGCGAAGCCGTAGCCGGCCAGTGGCACGGCCAGCAGCAACAGCCATTTGCCGCTGCCGATGCTGTAGGCGAGCAGGGCGATTACCAGGCTGGTGCCGACGAAATGCAGGCGGCGGCAGGTGGGGTTGCTGTGCTCGCCCAGGTAATAGGGGTAGAACTCGGCAAAACTGCGGAACTGCGCTGTGCGGGTCATGGCGGGCTTCCGGATCTGCGGGTCTTGCTGACAGGATACACGGCGTGGAGCCTGAATCGAGTCTAGAGTCACTGGGGGCCGTGGCCAGTGACAATAGGCGCCAATTGAGTATCCTTTCGGTTCACCGCAGGAGCGGTCAGCACAAGAGCCTGTCATGAGTGAGAGAACCACGTCAGCCAGCTGGGCATCAGGGATCGTCAAGGCACTCGAGCTGGAAGGGCTCGATTGTCCGGCCATGTTCAAGCAACTCGGGCTCGACTTCGCCGCACTGGACGACCCCGACGCGCGATTCACCCAGGATTCGATGACCCGCCTGTGGCAGCTGGCGGTCGAGCTGTCGGGCAACGAGGCCATCGGCCTGAACATGGCCAGGGTGGTGCGGCCGGCCTCGTTCCATGTGGTGGGCTATGCGCTGATGTCCAGCCGCACCCTGGCCGAGGGCTTCGAGCGCCTGGTGCGTTATCAGCGCATCATCGCGGAGAGTTCGGACCTGAGCTTTCGCCACGAGCCCGACGGCTATGCCCTGGTGCTGACCGTGCACGGCGACCACCTGCCGCCGACCCGGCACAGCGCCGAAGCCTCGCTGGCCTGCGCCCTGGCGTTGTGCACCTGGCTCAGCGGGCGGCCGATCCAGCCGCGGCGGGTACTGATCCAGGGCGCACTGCCGAAAAATGTCGAGCCGTACAAGGTGGCTTTCCACGCACCGCTGCAATTTGGCGCGCCCCATGATGCGCTGGTGTTCGCCCGCGCCGACATGGAGGCGCCGTTGCCGACCGCCAACGAGGCGATGGCGGTGCTGCACGACCGTTTCGCCGGTGAGTACCTGGCGCGTTTCTCGGAAAGCCGGGTGACCCACCGCGTGCGCCAGGTACTGTGCCGCATCCTGCCCCAGGGCGAGCCCAAGCGCGAAACCGTGGCCCAGGCCCTGCACCTTTCGCAACGCACCTTGCAGCGGCGCCTGCAGGACGAGGGCACGAGCTTTCAGACCCTGCTCGACGACACCCGCCGCGAACTGGCCGAGCAGTACCTGGCGCAGCCAGGCACCACGTTGCTGGAAACCGCCTACCTGCTGGGTTTCGCCGACCCGAGCAACTTCTACCGGGCGTTCCGCCGCTGGTTCGACAGCACGCCGAGCGAGTACCGCACGCGCCTGTCGGTCAGTGACGCCAGAACGCCGGCATGCACAACACCAGCACCGTGATGATCTCCAGGCGACCGAGCAGCATGCCGCCGGCAAGGATCCATTTCGCGGCATCTGGCAGCGTCGCGTAGTTGCCGGCCGGGCCGATCACTTCGCCCAGCCCCGGGCCGACACCCGACACGGTGCCGGCGGCGCCGGTCAGCGCGGTCATCCAGTCCACGCCCAGCAGCGACAGCAGCAGGGCGATGATGCAGATGGTGATGGCGAAGAAGAACGAGAAAGTCAGGATCGAGCGCACGATCTCTTCGTCGAGGCGGTGGCCGTTGTATTTCTGCTTGATCACCGCGCGCGGATGGATCAGCTGGTTGAGGTTGGCCTTGAGCAGGATGTAGGCGACCTGGAAGCGGAAGATCTTGATACCGCCGGCCGTCGAGCCGGAGCAGCCGCCGACGAAGCCCAGGTAGAAGAACAGCATCAGCGAGAAGTTGCCCCACAGGCTGTAGTCGCCCAGGGCAAAGCCGGTGGTGGTGACCACCGAAGTAACGTTCAGCGCCACGTGGCGCAGGGCATCGAGCCAGTGCAGCTCGGTGGTCGCCCAGTACCAGGTGCCAAGCACCAGCCAGGTGGTCACCAGCATGGCCAGCAGGCCCTGCACCTGCTGGTCCTTGATCAGCGCCCGGCGGTGGCCGCGCAGGGTGGCCACGTACAGGGTGAAGGGCACGCTGCCCATGATCATGACCACCACCGCGACCCAGTGCACCGCAGGGATATCCCATTTGGCCAGGGACTGGTCGGAGGTCGAGAACCCGCCGGTGGAGATCGCCGACATGGCGTGGTTGATCGCATCGAACAGGCCCATCCCCGCCCACCAGAAGGCCAGGCTGCCGAGCACGGTGATGCCGACGTACACCGCCACGATCGACTTGGCGACCATGTGCGAGCGCGGCATGACCTTCTCCGAACGGTCGGAGGACTCGGTCTGGAACAGGCGCATGCCGCCGATGCGCAGCAACGGCAGGATCGCCACGGCCATGCCGATGAAGCCGATGCCGCCCAGCCAGTGCAGCATCGAGCGCCACATCAGGATGCCCGGCGACATGCTGTCCAGGCCGCTGAGCACGGTGGCGCCGGTAGCGGTGATGCCGGACATGCTTTCGAAGAAGGCGTCGGTGTAGCTGATGTGCTGGGTCAGCAGGAAGGGCAGGGCGGCGAACACGCAGACCACCAGCCAGCTGCTGACGGTCAGCAGGTACATGTCGCGGGGGCGCAGGTGCACGTGCTCGGGGCGGCCGGGGATGACCAGGCCCAGGCCCGCGAGGAAGGTGATCAGGCTCGACCAGAGAAACGACGGCATGTCGCCGGTGCGCTCGAAGACCACCAGGGTCGCCATGGGCACCACCATGCTCACCGCCAGGGTGATCAGGAAGATGCCGATGATGAAACCAATGATCCTTAAGGTCGGCAACGCCATGTGATCTGCTCTGACTCGCTACGGAAAGGGCGCCATTCTACCTGTGGGCCGGGTCTTGTAAACGCCGATTGGTGGCCTCCACGGAGCGGGGGGGGGGGGGGGGCGGCTTGCCCCGCGATGGCCGGATCGCGGGGCAAGCCCGCTCCCACGATCCCCCTCGATGGTGCAGAATGGCCGCACTTTCAATCTGCCAGGAGGGTAGCCCATGGAGGCTCTCGACGCATTGCTCAACCGTGTTTCCGTGCCACGCCTGACTGACCCGGCGCCCAATGCCGCCCAGCGCGAGGCGCTGTTCCAGGCCGCATTGCGTGCGCCAGATCATGGCCAACTGCGACCCTGGCGTTTCCTGACCATCGAAGGCCAGGGCCGGGAAAAGCTCGGCGAGCTGTTCGCCGAAGCCGTGCAAGCCAAGGGTGAAGCCACCCAGGCGGCGCTGGACAAGGCCCGGGCGATGCCGCTGCGCGCGCCGTTGCTGATCGTGGTGATCGCCCGGCTGCAGGACCACTTCAAGGTGCCTAAGATCGAGCAGCGCCTGGCCGCCGGCTGCGCCGCCCATGGCATCCTGATCGCTGCCCATGCCCAGGGTATCGGCGCGGTATGGCGCACCGGCGACATGGCCTTCGACGCCCATGTGCACAAGGGGCTGGGGCTTGCCGAGAACGAAGAGCTGATCGGTTACCTGTATGTCGGCACGCCAATGGCCGAGCCACGCACCGCGCCGATCCTGGAAACTGCCGAGTACGTCAGCGCCTGGGGCGAGTGATTGAGTGGGGCCGCTTTGCGGCCCCAGGATCTGTCAGCCAGCGCTGACCTCACGCGGCAGCTCCAGCGTAGCCACGAACCCACCCTGCGCATGGTTCGCAAGCTTCAGGCTGCCACCATGGCGCTCCGCCGCCTTGCGTGCAATCGCCAGCCCCAGCCCATGTCCTGGCGCCTCTTGCCCCGGTGCCCGGAAGAATGGCTCCCCCAACAGCTCCAGATGTTCCGTCGCCACCCCCGGGCCGTGGTCGCGCACGCTTAACACGATGCGGTCCTGTTCGCGGCTGGCGCGCAGCTCGATTGGCTGTCCGGCCGGATTGAAGCGCAGCGCATTGCGCAGCAGGTTGTCCACCGCCCGTTCGATCAGCGTCGGCCAGCCATGCAGGGTCAGGCCCGGCTGCATCTCCAGGCGTACCTCCTGATCTGGCGCTGACAGCTGGGCGTCCTTGCGCACGCCGCCCAGCAAGGCATTGAGGTCCACCGGCTCTGCATGCGCCTGCTCGGCATCGACCCGGGCCAGCACGAGGATTTCGCTGATCAGGTCTTCCAGGCGGTCGCATTCGCGGGTCAGGCGTGGCCACAAGGCCTGCCGCTGTTCGGGTTCGGCGCGCTCGGCCAGCGCCAGGGCGATGCGCAGCCGCGCCAGTGGTGAACGCAGTTCGTGGGACACATCGCGCAGCAGCTGGCGCTGGCTGCCGATCAGGCTCTGCAGGCGGGCGCCCATCTTGTTGAAGTCGTTGGCCAGCACGCCGAACTCGTCGCGGCGTACGGCCAGTCGCGCCAGGCTGTTCTGCTGGTAGCTGGTTTGCCCCAGGTCGTGCACGGCGCCGCGCAGGCGGCTGAGCGGGCGGGTAATCGACAGGGTTACCAGCAGGCTGAACAGGGTCAGCACCACCAAGGCTATGCCCAAGGCGCTGAGCGGCCAGATCAGGCTTTCGCGGTGCCAGGCGGCCAGCTCCGGGTGGGGGATACGGTAGATCAGCAGGTAGGTCTCACCGCTGCCGGGGCTGGTGTATTCCTCGGTCAGGCGGCGCCACGGCAGACGACGTTCGTCGTTGTGCTGGCGTGCCTCGAAGGCGGCGGCGCGGCGCGGGAAGGTGCCGGGGACCACGGCATCGCCGCTGTCGTCGAGCACCTGCACGTCGATCTTGTAGCGCTGCTTGCGCCGTTCCAGGAAGCGTTGCGACGACTCCAGGCCTTCCTGTTCGTAGTGCTGGGCCCAGTGGCTGGCCAGGTTGTTCAGGCCCGGGTGGCGACTGAGGATCCAGGTGTCCTGGTTGAGCATGTGCCCGAGCAGGATCGACAGCCCGGCGACCAGGGCGATGGCCAGCCAGAAGCTGGCCAGGATGCGCCAGAACAGTGAACGCAAGACAAGCACCTCCAGGAAATGGCGAAAGCCCGGCCCGCTGGGAAGCGGGCCGGGCATCGGGCTGACAGCTTACTGGGCCTTGCCGGTTTTTTCAGCCTTCCAGGCCTGGAACTCCTGCCACTCGGCCTTGCGCGCGGCGCGCTCCTTCTGCAGGTCGTCGAATTTCTTCTGCTGGTCGGGCTTGAGCAAGGCGCGGATCTGGCCTTCGGTCTTGTCGTGGCTGGCCTTGAGCTCGTCCTTCAGGGCTTTCTGCTCGGCCGCCGGCAGCTTGGCGATGTAGCGTTCGTTGATGTCGCGGCGCTGCTTCATCTGCTCGCCCATCAGCTTGCCGATCTGCTGGCGCTGGTCGCGGCTCAGGTCCAGCTGGGCGAAAGGCGCGTCACCGCGATGATGCGGGCCATCGTGGCGCGGGCCGCCTTCGGGCATGGCCATGGCCACGGTCGGCAGGGCGGCGGCGAACATCAGGGCGATAAGGGTCTTGCGCATGGTGTCTCTCCTTTCAGGGGCCGGTGGTTACCGGATGAGCCCAGTCTAGGGAGATCAAGGTCAAGGGCGGTCAGGCGAGGGTAAAGGCTGGGTAAAGATGGCAGGGCCGCGAAGCGGCCCCGGTTTTCCTACAGACTGTAGTAATAGCCGCGGCTGCGCAGGGCGACGATGCGCGGGCGGCCATCCGGGTGCGGCCCGATCTTCTTGCGCAGGTTGCTGACATGCATGTCCAGGCTGCGGTCATAAAGCGTGAGCTTGCGGCCCAGGCCGATCTGCGCCAGTTCCTGCTTGTCCAGCGGCTCGCCGGGTTGGCGCAGCAAGGCTTCGAGGATGCGGCTTTCCGACAGCGTGAGGGTCATCTCGCGCTGGTCGATGCTGACCACGCCGCGTACCGGGCTGAAGATCAGGTCGCCGATCTCCACCTGGCTGCTGGGCGCGCTGGGGTGGCTGCGGCGCAACACTGCGCGCAGGCGGGCGGTGAGCTCGCGGGGGTCGCAGGGCTTGGCCAGGTAGTCGTCGGCGCCCAGCTCCAGGCCAAGGATGCGGTCCAGCGGCTCGCCGCGGGCCGAAAGCATCAGCACCGGCAGGTCGGTGTGTTCGCTGCGCAGCTGTTTGAGCAGTTCCAGGCCGCTGCCATCGGGCAGCATGACATCCAGCACCACCGCCGCCGGGGCGTGGGTGGCCAAGGCCTGGCGCGCACTCTGGCCATCGTGGCAGGCGCGCACCGCAAACCCTTCCTGGGTCAGCCAGCTGCCGAGCAGCTCGCACAGTTCCTGGTCATCATCAATCAGTAACAGCTCGCTCATTTCTCACTCAATTCAACCATTGCCGGCGTCTTCTGTGTCCGCCGCTGGCTAAGATACCGCAGACTGCGGACAACAGTGCAACGGCCGAGCCGATCAGGAACCATTGCTGCTGGTCGGTCAGCGGGCTTTGCGGGGCGCTGGCGCCTGCCTGCAGTTCCTTGATCGTCAGCTTCAGGCGCTGGTTGTCCTGGCGCAGGCGGGCGAGCTGGGCGCTTTCACGCTCGCTGTCCTGGTTCTGCAGTTGCTGGGTCAGCGCCGTGCGCTGTTTCTCGCTCTCTTCCAGGCGCTGCTGCAAGTCGGTGATCCGCGCCCCGGCTTCCAGCGACAGCGGCTGTTCGGCCGCGGCGAAAGGGGACAGCAGCAACAGGCAAAGCAGCAGGGACATCGGACCTTGACGCATTGGAACTCCTGATTCGTATCGATTCAGGAGGTTGTCGGCCAGTCGTCGGATTTTATGAATAGTGCCGCGCGGGGTGTAGCTGGGAGCGGCTTCGTGGGCGCGGGCTTGCCCCTGCGAAGCCCGTCCCGGTAAAGCCTGTTACGGCAGGACTTGCTTGAACGGCTTGACCACGACCTTGGCGTACACGCCCGCGGCGATGTACGGATCGGCGTCGGCCCAGGCCTGGGCGGCGGCCAGCGAGTCGAACTCGGCGACGATCAGGCTGCCGCTGAAGCCGGCGGCGCCCGGGTCGTTGCTGTCGATGGCCGGGTGCGGGCCGGCGAGCACCACACGGCCTTCGGCCTTGAGCTGCTGCAGGCGCTCGATATGCGCGGGGCGGGCGGCCAGGCGGTTTTCCAGGGAGTTTTCGACGTCGCTGGCGATGATGGCGTAGAGCATGTCAGTCCTTGGGTTTGGAGGTGGAGGGATCGGCATCGTGCAGGTGGCGCGACAGGTAGACACCCTGGGCCACCAGGAACAGCACGGTCATGCCCAGGCTGCCGAATACCTTGAAGTCGACCCAGATGTCCTGGAAGGTGAAGGCGACGAACAGGTTGGCGGCGCCGCATACGAGGAAGAAGGCGATCCACGCCACGTTCAGGCGGTTCCACACTGTTTCTGGAAGTGTCAGGGCATGGCCCATGATGCGTTTGATCAGCACCCGGTCACCGATGAAGTGGCTGCCGGCGAACGCCAGGGCGAACAGCCAGTTGACCACGGGCGCTTTCCACTTTAGGAAGGTCTCGCTGTGGAAGGCCAGGGTCAGGCCACCGAACACCAGGCAGGCGACCAGGGTCAGCAACTGCCCCTTCTCCAGCTTGCCGTGGCGCAGGAACAGCGCGCCGTAGACCACCACGGAGCTGACGATCAGCATGGCGGTGGCGCTGTAGATCCCGCCGAACTCGAAGCCGTGGCCGGCGAATTCGACCGGGCGCGGGTCAAGCTTGTAGACGATGAAGAACAGCAGCAGCGGGATGAAATCGATGAATTGTTTCACAGTGGCAGCCAGAAGCGGGATGTGACGGCATAATAACAAACATCGATTCCTGCGAAAGCGCTCCTCCATGAATGTTGATCTGCACTGTCACAGCACGGCCTCCGACGGCGCCCTGTCGCCCACGGCACTGGTCGCCCGGGCCCATGAGCACGGGGTGCGCACGCTCTCGCTCACCGACCATGACACCCTTGAAGGCCTGCCGGAGGCGCGCCAGGCCTGCCTGGACAACGGCGTGCAGTGGGTCAGCGGCGTGGAACTGTCGTGCACCTGGGGCGGCGCCACCATTCATGTGCTGGGTTACGACTTCCCCCTCGACGCACCGCCGTTGCTCGATGCCATCGCCAACCTGCACCGTGGTCGTTGGCTGCGCGCCGAGGAAATCGACCGCAAGCTGGCGGCCAAGGGCATGCCCGGCGCGCTGGACGGCGCGCGGGCGGTGCAGCAGGAACTGGGCGACAGCGGCAACGCCCCGGCGCGCCCGCATTTCGCTGAGTTCATGGTCCGCGCCGGCTTCGTCAAGGACCGCGGCGAGGCGTTCCGCAAGTGGCTGGGCGCCGGCAAGCTGGGTGACGTCAAGTTGCACTGGCCGACGCTTGCGGAAACTGTCGCGACGCTGCGTGAGTCGAATGCGTGGGTGAGCCTGGCCCATCCCATGCACTACGAACTGACCCGCAGCAAGCGCAGACGGCTGATTGCCGACTATATTCAGGCTGGAGGGCAGGCACTGGAAGTGGTCAACGGGATGATGCCGCCCGAGCAGGTGGGGACGATGTCGATCCTCACCCGTGAGTTCGGCCTGCTGGCAAGCGCCGGCAGCGACTTCCACGGCCCTGGCACCTGGGGCGAGATCGGTGCCTACCGGCCATTGCCTGAGGACCTGCCACCCCTGTGGCGCCGATTCCGACATGAACAACCTATGGCGGTATGAACAGGACGACTACGTGAGCCAATTTTTCCAGATTCATCCGGAGAACCCGCAGCCGCGCCTGATCAAGCAGGCCGTCGAGATCATCCGCAAGGGTGGGGTGGTGGTCTACCCGACCGACTCGGCCTATGCGCTGGGATGCCAGATTGGCAACAAGGCCGCGATCGAGCGGGTGCGCAAGTTGCGTGGTCTGGACAAGACCCACAACTTCACCCTGATGTGCTGCGACATGTCGCAGTTGGGGCTTTACGCCAAGGTCGATACGGGTACGTTTCGCCTGCTCAAGGCCCACGTGCCCGGGCCCTATACCTTCATCCTCAACGGCACCCGCGAGGTACCGCGCCTGCTGCTGCACGAGAAACGCCGGACCATCGGCCTGCGCGTGCCCAGGCATGAAATAACCTTGGCCTTGCTCGCAGAGCTTGGCGAGCCTTTGATGAGCGTCAGCCTGATCCTGCCCGGCGACGACGAGCCGATGGTCGATCCCTACGAGATCCGTGAGCGACTGGAGCATCACGTCGACTTGGTGATAGACGGCGGTTTCGGCGACCTCAAGGCCTCTACCATCATCGACTTGTCCGGCGACGAGCCGGAGCTGATTCGCGAAGGGTGCGGGGATCCGACGCCGTTCCTGGTCAACGCGTGAGCCAGGTGCAGGCACCTGAGGCGCCGGCCACGGAGGCGCAGACGCCGTTCCAGCTGCAACTTGCCCTGGTCTATGGCGAAGCCCTGACCGAGATGCCGGTCGACCTGTACATTCCGCCGGACGCCCTGGAAGTCTTCCTCGAAGCCTTCGAAGGCCCGCTGGATCTATTGCTGTACCTGATCCGCAAGCAGAACGTGGACATTCTCGACATCCCCGTGGCGGAGATCACCCGCCAGTACATGAGTTATGTCGAGCTGATGAAGAGCGTGCGCCTGGAGCTGGCGGCCGAGTACCTGGTGATGGCCGCCATGCTCGCCGAGATCAAGTCGCGCATGCTGCTGCCGCGCTCCGGCGAAGTCGAGGAGGAGGAGGGCGATCCGCGCGCCGAACTGATTCGCCGGCTGCAGGAGTACGAGCGATTCAAGGCCGCCGCCGAAGGTATCGACGAGTTGCCCAGAGTCGGGCGCGAAATCGTCGTGCCGCGCCTGGAGGCTCCGCAGGCCAAGGTGCGCAAGTTTTTGCCGGAGGTGGCGCTGGAAGAGATCCTGTTGTCCATGGCCGAGGTCATGCGCCGCAACGACCTGTTCGAGAGCCACCAGATCACCCGCGAGGTGCTGTCGACCCGCGAACGCATGAGCGAAGTGCTCGAGCGCCTCAAGGGTGGCGCCTTCGTGCCCTTCGTCGAGCTGTTCACCCGCGAGGAGGGGAAGCTTGGCGTGGTGGTGACCTTCATGGCGATTCTCGAGCTGGTGAAGGAATCCTTGATCGAACTGGTGCAGAATGAGCCCTTCGCCCCGATCCATGTCCGTGCCCGGGCAGAATGACCTGACAACTACCGATGAACCTGAACGAACCCCGTGAACTGGCGTCGCTGATCGAGGCCTTCCTGCTCGCCTCGGGCAAGCCGCAATCCCTCGAACGCCTGTACGAGCTGTTCGAGGAGGCCGAGCGCCCGACCCCCGCCGTTTTCAAGAAGGCCCTGGAGGTGCTGGGCAAGTCCTGCAGCGGCCGTGCCTTCGAACTCAAGGAAGTAGCGACCGGCTATCGCCTGCAGATCCGCGAGGACTACGCACCCTGGGTCGGCCGCCTCTGGGAGGAGCGGCCGCAGCGCTATTCCCGCGCACTGCTGGAAACCATGGCGCTGATCGCCTACCGCCAGCCCATCACCCGTGGCGAGATCGAGGACGTGCGGGGCGTGGCGGTCAACAGCAACATCATCAAGACGCTCATGGAGCGCGAGTGGATTCGCATCGTCGGCTATCGCGAGGTGCCCGGGCGACCGGCGATGTTCGCCACCACCAAGGCATTCCTTGATCATTTCAACCTCAAGAGCCTCGATGAGCTGCCGGCGTTGGCCGAGCTGCGCGAGCTGGAGGTGGAGCCCGAGGTCGATCCGGACGAGGCGCCGGTGCCCGCTCACCTGCAAGCCCTGGCCGATGCCAGCCTGGGCGAGGAGGGCGAGGAAATCGAGCCGAAGGAGGAGACCAGCTTCCGCTCGCTGCTGGTGGAGCTGGATGCGATGGAAGAAGGGCTCAAGATCGATTTCGATGATTTGCGCGATGAGGCTTCCATCGAGCCCGAGGACGAACCAAAGGCCTGACAGCCCGACTCTGTGGACGCCGGCTTGCCCGGCGATGAGGTCGGCACCGTCAATATGTGCCTTTGGGCGGAATCTGCTGGGCGATCGGCAAAAACCTTCTACCCTCCAGTGCGTTCCCTTGCTGAACCGCGTATGATGCGCGCCCGCTTTCACTACTACACCGGGAGGTGCCCAGATGAGTGACAAAGACCTGCACGACCAACAAGCCACCCCGCCGTCTGGCGAAAAACTGCAGAAGGTGCTGGCGCGCATCGGCGTCGGCTCGCGCCGTGACGTCGAGGCCTGGATCGGCCAGGGCCGCATCAAGGTCAATGGCGTCGAGGCCACCCTGGGCCTGCGCGTCGACCTGCACGACGCCATCACCGTCGACGGCAAGCTGATCAAGCGCGTCGAGGCCGCCGAGGCTACCCGCCGCGTGATCATGTACAACAAGCCCGACGGCGAGATCTGCACCCGTGACGACCCGGAAGGCCGTCCGACCGTGTTCGACCGCCTGCCGCGGCCGAAAGAGGGCCGCTGGATCAACATCGGTCGCCTGGACATCAACACCACCGGCCTGCTGCTGTTCACCACCGACGGTGAGCTGGCCAACCGCCTGATGCACCCGTCCTATGAAATGGACCGCGAGTACGCAGTGCGTGTGCGCGGCGAAGTCGACGACGACATGGTCGACCGGCTCAAGGCCGGCGTGGTGCTCGAAGATGGCCCGGCCAAGTTCACCGATATCCAGAAGGCGCCAGGGGGCGAAGGCTTCAACCACTGGTATCACTGCGTGGTGATGGAAGGCCGCAACCGTGAGGTGCGTCGCCTGTGGGAGTCCCAGGGCGTAGTGGTCAGCCGCCTGAAGCGCGTGCGTTTCGGTCCGGTGTTCCTGAACTCCGACCTGCCGATGGGCCGCTGGCGCGAAATGAGCCAGGGCGAGATCGACATTCTCGCCGCGGAAGTCGGCCTGCAGCCGGTGGCACTGCCGGAAATGAAGCTCAAGGCCAAGGACAAGCTCGAGCGCCTGCAGCGCAAGTCGACCCGTCCGCTGGGACGTGGCGAGCGCGTGCGTACCCTGCGTCCTGCCGCCGAAGGCCAAGCCGAGCGTCCGGCACGTGCGCCGCGTGAAGACGCAGCGCCGCGCAAGGGCAACCGCGGCAGCACGGTGGCCGAGCGTCCGAGCGAGATGCGCAAGCGTCCGTCCCGTCCTGAAGGCGACAAGCCGGCAGGCCGTGGTCGCGGCAAGCCGCGTGGCTGATTCGGTCCGGTAGCGAGAGAGCCAGCCTTCGGGCTGGCTTTTTTGTGCCTGCGGTAAATGGCCCATCGCGGGGCAAGCCCGTTCCCACGAATAGTGTGCGCATCGTGGGAGCGGGCTTGCCCCGCGATGGGGCGCAAAGCGGCCCCAAGTACCTGAATGGACAGAAAATTTCCCGCCAGGTGGCAAATTTTCAAACCGCTTTGTAAAGAAAACTATACGATTCTGGGCTTTTTCCCCGGCTTACCTGTGCTTTTCCGTTCTTCGTCACAAAATCTTTCCAAAGCCTGCGCGCCAGAGCCTCCCCAGCCCCCTCCACCC